>JAFIGE010000024.1 GCA_020831585.1 Opitutales bacterium
CGGCTGCGGGACCGGTCACCGCCGCCATTGCGCGGGGGGGACTGGGAGGACCTCTGTGCCTTGCGCGATTTGCAAAATTTGTAAGCCGGGATTTTGGGTGCTGTCTCCGAAAATGACCCAAATCGAAGCCGGGTCGAGTTGTGTTCGCTGGGGGTGGAAGGCAAATTTTTGGCAAGGAGCCAGCAGAGCGGTCCTTACTTCAAGAACCAGCAATGGGAGAACGGGAGAAACGTCTCCAGGCGGGTCAAAGGGGAGTAGGTATGGACCGCTTCAAACGGCTATGCGAGGATTACGCCGAGACCACGGTGGCCATGACCGAAGCCCTGGAAGCCATGGAAAACCGGGAAGACACTGAACTCTCCGTTGAGGTCGCCACCGAGCGCTTTGCAGACAGGGAGCGCTCCTCGGACTGGCCCGAGAACGCCTTGGCTGCAAGGGCATCGGCAATATCGAAGGGATCGAAACAGGGTTGAAGGAGGCTCGGCTCTGTTTGCCAACGCTTGCAGGCTCATTGGTGGGGTACTTGCAGATCCGGACCTCGCCATCGAGGGAAATGAAAAGACTTGGCGAAAAGCTGGACGAAAGGCATGGCCAAGAGGTCCTTAGCCTCTTCGGTGGAATCATCATCCAGCGCCCGCCAATATGACTATGATCCCTGCACCGACAAAAGCCTCTATCCCCTGGACGTGGGCCTGGGATTGGAGAACGGCTACACGCCGTGGGTGGTCCGGTAAATGTGCCGTGCATGTATGTCAACGGCGATGGCACCGGCATCCCGATGCGCAGAGCAGAGCTGGAGCAAACCCGGGCCAAGAACCCGCCAAAAGGAAACCGGCAGCTCGATCGCTGGAAAAAGATGCTCTTCGCAGACAAGGTCGCGAACAAGATTCTCTTTTCCGGCGAAGCGATCGCCTGAGCGCGAAAAACTTAGGGAATATGCTTATGCTAAACATGGGCACGGTCCTGCGCAATGTCACGATGGGATGAACTCACACGAAATTGTGCAGGATTTGCCCGCCAGTGTCCTCAGAGAGCTGGAGATACGGGAATGGAGAGAGGATGAAGCCGCCGCCTACCGGGCGTTGCTCGATAAGCGCCAATACCTCGGAGCGCCGGAACCGCGTTGCGGCCGCTTGGGCCAAGTGGTGGAGCACGCAGGCGCGCGGTGGCGGCCGTGCTCGCGTGGAAAGCCTGTCGACGACATTGAACCAGGATTGATCGAGGACAAATGGGTCAGCGCGCGATCCGCACAGCCGCTGTAGACCCCTTGCAAATGGGCTTTCCCTGTATCCGGCGCATCATTGAGGTCGCCCGCGAAAGCCTCCTGTCTCCCGGGGACGTTCGACTTCCTCGGCTTCACGCTCTACTGGGGCAGAGCCCGCAGTGGAACCCACATCCCCAAAACGAAGACCCCGATCAACCAATACAGCCGGGCGCTCAAGTCCTTGACCTTGAGGGACTGGGGATGGGAGCATCGCCACCACCCGCTACGGGAGCCACGGCAAAAGCTCAACGAAAAGTTGCGCGGGCCCGATGCCTACTTCCTGGAATCGACGTCCCGCTGTGGGCTTCGCGTGCCCGTGTCTTCCCGGCTAATTTGCCGGGGTCACGGAGGATTGAAGGCGCCTGGCCGCGGTTGAAGCCTGCGCGAGAAAAGTATCATGGGATCCGTGGTGGGTTTCTTGCCATGAGACCTCAAGCTGCAGGGGTTTGCGATACGGGCTCCTCCGGATGAAAGGCCGCAATGGCTGCCCAGTCAGCCCTACCGGCGGGATCAAACGGATTCCAGTGTTGGTCGCTTTGGGTGTCGTTGTCGTTCAGGTGGAGAATGCGCAGGCGCGGAGCGCAATTCGCCAGAATCCAGCCGGTGTTGCCGGAGATGAGCGCATGGCCCGGATCAAAGGTGAAGCCGATGTAATCGGCATCGAAGGTCTCGAAGGCGAGGGAAAGCGCGCGGCGATCATTTTCCGCATAATAATGGTTTTCCAGCGCGACGTGGATCCCGAGCTCGCGCGCGGTCGGTTCAACAGTGCGCAGCCCTTCGATGAAAAGCTTGAGCACCTGCGGGGAGGGCTCCACATGATAGGGCACGTGGTAGACCATGGCATCCCCGCCCAGTGCCTGGGTTACCTGAAGCCGGTGGCGGAAAAACTCCAGTGCCCGCTCCCGCATGGCCACATCTTCCGACCAGAGTTGAACGCCTTTGGGATGGCATCCGTGCGTATCGAGAACCTGGATACCGCTCTCCGCGAGATCGCCCCGCCATTGCTCCAGTTCCCCCTCGCTGAGAATTTCGGGAGCTGTCCACTTATGCGCAAAGTGCAGGTGGGTGAACCCGTGCGCACGCATACGCTTGAGGTTTTCCAGCGGTGTTCCGGGGCCAAAGCCTTTGTCGGAAAGGGAAAGGGCCTGAGGGTGTGGAAGGGTCATATTCGGGAAAAAGGTATTTGATTTTCAATCGAAGCGTGGATGCACCGAGAGGCGGAGGAAAACGCGCCCGGTGTCGGCACCCGTGAAGCGGGCTTCGCGGAGGCCACCGGGCTGTTCTTCGACGAGCACATCGGCGGTCGACCAATGCACGAGGTCGTGGCTGGATTCGACGGTGTAGCGCAACTCGGGGCGGTGGGCGGTGAAGCGGAAAATCTGCTCGCCGGGCTGTCCTGCCCAGAGGGGAAGGGCGTGCGTCTGGGACCTGCGGGGGTCGAGGTCGAGGGCGTATTTCAGGCGGTTGGGGAGGCCGTCGCCGGCGGCATCGGCGAGCGGACCGGAGATGGCGTCGTCGGCACGTTCGTCCTCGCTGAAATGCGTCGCCAGCCAGGCGGCTTTTTTCGGACGGGTGGTGAGGCCGCGGATCATGCCATCGCTTTTGCTGATGATGTAGAGTTCCCCCTCGTCGTCGATGGCAAAGCGGATATCGGCGCGCCCCGAGCCGGAGATGCGGGAACTGCCGGGTAGGTCCACATCGGCACCGCCGCGGGCATGATAGGCGGCCTTCACGATGCCGAACATGTCCGGATACACCGCGGCGCCGGAACCATCGTAGGGGTTTTCCCATTCCACGTGGAGGGGCTGGAGGTTGACGGGGGACGCCGGGCTGTTGTTGGCCTGGGCGGCGAGCATTTCCGCGAAGTCGGCGTAGTAGAGACGGCCCGTGGTGATGTCGCCGAGGACGAATTTACCGACCAACTCGGGGATGGCGGTGCCCCGGTAGACGTAGCCATTGGCGATGGCATCCCCCCCGAATTCCACCGTGTGCGGATAGGCGATCACAGGGTAGGTGGGCGTCACCATACCGAGAGTCTGGGTGGCGTTGAGGCGCAGCGGGATTTCATCCGGATCGGGCACCGGGACGGTGGTCTGGTTGTCCGGCCCGGATACGATGAGGAGGCGCTCCGGCCCCTCGCGCTTCGCGTAGCCGTAATTCAGGCCGCGCTCAATGATATTGACCTCCTCCCATCCCCGTTGGCCGATTTCGGCGTTGAGGAGGGTGCCGGTGGGCACGTCCCAGGCGAAGCGGTGGGGATTGCGGTGGCCGAGGGTCCAGATCTCCGGGCGCGCCCCGGGAATGTCCGCAAAGGGGTTGTCATCGGGCACGCGGTAGCGGCCGTTGGCACTCACGGTGCTGGTCGCGGTTTGGTGTGAGAGGTCCGGGATGATGCGGAAAATTTTCCCCACGTGCGAGTCGAGGCGTTGGGGCAGAAGCGTGCGGTTGTCGGTGGCGTTGGATTCGCCCGATCCACCGTCGCCGATGGCCACATACATCACTCCCCAGTCCGGGTGGGAGGGATCGGTGGCAAGGGGGTTGAAGGTGAGGTCGCCGAGCGGGTGGATGTGAAGATTGAAACCCAGGCGGAGGATCTCCCGACCCGTGCCCTCGAAGACAGGGGTGGTGGGGTCGGGGGTGGTCCACTCAATGAGTACGCTATGCCACTGGTTGCCGCCTGCGGCGGAAGTGAGCGTAGGGGTGCTCTCCCAACCGGTGGTTTCGAGGCCGGGGTGCTTCGTTCCCTCGCCGCCGAGCGGGATGCGGCGCTCGTCGGTGTTGCCGGTGGAGTTCTCCATGTGCACGGTGTAAAAGCGTCCGTTGGTTGCGAACTCGGGATCAAACTCGAAGGTGATCAGTCCGGCCGCGTAACCGCGGAATTTCGTGAAACGACGAAAAATGCCGTCGGGCGTCACGGGCACGGTAGTACCATTCTCCGGTCGGAAGGTGAGGTCACCCTCGCGCCCGGAGGTGGAGCCGTTGAAGTCCATATAGGGAGTGCCGGCGGCGGCCATGGCTTCCAGCGCTGCCTTGCGCCCGGCGAAGTCGCCCCCGGCGGGAAGAATGTAGAGGTTGCCGTTGGAATCGGCGATCCAGATGCGTCCGCTGCCCCCGGGTTCAGGGCGCATGAAATTTGTCCGCGCGATGTAGCTGGGACCGCCCGACTGCTGTTCCTCCTCAAGTTGGAGGTTCCCGCTTGCCGGCATCTCCAGCCAATCGTGGGCGCGCACCACGAGAAGTTCGGCAAAACCAAGCTGGGCAACCTGGCAAACGAGGAGAAATCCGAGCGCGCACACGCGGCAGCGAAGGGCGGGAATGACCATGGGGATTGTGTGTGGGATAATGGTGAAAGGGAGATCCTCATCAAACCCGGGCACCCCGCACAGTGTCAATGTTCGGTTCCCATGCAATGTTCAGAAATAAAAAATTGACTTTTTGCGCGTTTTAAATCGCTGAGTGAATAGTGGATTTTGTGGTACCTGGGTATCCTCGTTTGCCTCCCCACCACCTTATATCGGGGGGCTGGTGGACCGGGAATTGATGATTTAAATAAATGTTCAGAAAATTAACATTGACACAATTTTTGTGCCATTGGGATGGCGGGATGAGCAGGAATTTTTGCCGTAGATTGCGCTATCCACGATTGCCTTGCCACCACCTTGTTTCGAGGGTGGTGCAGAAAAGGCGGTTGATGGTGGGAGGCGCTGCGTTTCGCTGGATTTGGATGCGGATGATTTGGAGGTCATTCTGAAGAAGAATGGAGGATCCGCTGAGGGCATCCGTCGACGGCTGAAGGCGCGGATGGGGGAGGTGTCGGTCTTCATGCGGGAGGTGAAAACGCGCTTTACTCTTTGGTATAATCAGAAGCGTGGAACGGTGGGCACGTTCTGGGCAGAGCGCTTCCGCAGTGTAATCGTGGAAGCAGATACGCAGGCGCAAAGGATGGTGGCGGCCTACATCGATTTGAACCCGGTGCGGGCAGGGCTGGTGGCGGACGCGGGCGACTATGGGTTCAGCGGTTTCATGGAGGAAGGAAACCCAAACCGGTTGCGGCAGATGGCGGAGCGGACCTCGCGAAGGTCGCAGCCGCTGCGAAACGACACTGAAGATGCGCCCAGGGGAAACCGTCGGACATCCCGGCGCCGACCCAGGCCCGACGGGGCACCTCGCTCAACTTTCGCCGAGCAACGCGTCGTCGATTTCGCTGTTGTCGTAAACGTTTTGCACGTCCTCCAGATCATCCAGCGCGTCGATCAGCTTGAGGACCTTTTGCGCCGTCTCTTTATCGGTTATGGGATTGAGCACCTGGGGCACATAGGCGATCTCGGAGGACTCGCAGGCGATGCCCGCGTCTTCGAGGGCCTTGGAGAGCGAATCAAACTCCGTCATGGGCGCGCGCACATCGAAGTGGTCCCCATTGTTGATGATATCCTCCGCCCCGGCTTCCAGAGCCAACTCCATGAGGGCCTCCTCCGAGGTCTTGTCCGCCGAAATGAGAAATTGCGCGAGCCGGGAGAAGTTGTGCACCACTGAGCCAGGACCCCCCAAGTTCCCCCCGTGTTTCGTAAAGGTCGACCGCACCTCGCTCGCCGCCCGGTTTTTATTGTCCGTCGTCACCTCCACGATGATGCCCACACCGGCGAGGCCGTAGCCCTCGTAGACGATTTGAAAATACTCCACGCCGGGGAGTTCGCCCGTGCCTTTCTTGATCGCCCGGTCGATGTTGTCGGCCGGCATATTGGCCACCTTCGCCTTGGTGATGAGGGTGCGCAGACGGGGGTTGAAATTCGGATCCCCCCCGCCGTCGCGCGCGGTGATAGTGAGGTCTTTCGCGAGAGCGCTGAAGATTTTTCCCCGCTTCGCGTCGATCACGGCTTTGTGCCGCTTGGTGGTTGCCCATTTGCTGTGGCCGGCCATAAATAAAAAAGGGTGCGTTGGTTTGGGTGAACAGGATCGCAACCGGTTTCCGCGCCATGCGGGCAGCCGATCGCCATGCAAACCCCCGACCTTGGGGATTCAGCGAAACCGGATCAACTGAAAATCCCAGCCCCCCGCACCGCCCCCATCTCAAAACGCCGGTCGCGCCACCGCCACCCCCGCCGCCTCTTCGAGGATCGCCGCCTCCGCCGTTTGCGAGCGCACCTTGGCCAATTCCGTGAAGTGATCCTGCACGCTGAACGGAGCCTCCCCCTTGGGCGGCGTCAGCGCCCGGTAGCTCCCATTCGGCCGCAGCACCTTCGCCGCGCGCGTGTCCTTCAGATACGGGGGCAAAATCTCCAGGACAATCTGGTCGCGCAAGGCCGCATCCTCCACCGGAAACACCACCTCCACCCGCCGGTAGAAATTCCGCGCCATCCAGTCCGCACTCCCGATCCACACCATCGGCTCACCCGCCACCGAGTTCTCGAAATAATAGATGCGGCTGTGCTCCAGGTAGCGCCCGAGGATACTCCGCACGCGGATATTCTCACTCATCCCCTTCACTCCCGGCACCAGCCCGCAAATCCCCCGGATGATCAAATCGATCTGCACCCCCGCCCGCGAAGCCGCATACAGGCTCTCGATCGTCTCCCGGTCGATCAGGCTGTTGCACTTCACCATGATCCGCGCCGACTTCCCCTGCTTCGCATTGCGCGCCTCCCGTGCGATAAACTCGTTCATCTTCTTGTGCAGCGTATACGGAGCCACCAGCACCTTCCGGAAGCTCGGACTCTTCGCGTAGCCCGTGAGCGTATTAAAGACCTCCGCCACATCCTCCGTCATCTCCGGTTTGCACGTGAAGAGGCTCATGTCCGTGTAGAGCCGCGCCGTCTTCGGGTGGTAATTACCCGTCCCCAGATGCGCGTAGCGCACGAGCTGCCCCCCCTCGCGCCGCACCACCAGGGCACACTTGCAATGCGTCTTCAGCCCCACAAAGCCATACACCACGTGCACCCCCGACTCATCCAGCTGCTTCGCCCAGTTGATATTGTTCGCCTCGTCAAAGCGCGCCTTCAGCTCGATCAGCACCGTCACCTGCTTATCGTTCTTCGCCGCATCCATCAGCGCCTGCACAATCGCCGAATCGCTGCTCGTGCGGTAGAGCGTGATCTTGATCGCCAGCACCTGCGGGTCGATCGCCGCCTGCCGCACAAAATCCACCACCGGCTCAAACGAGTCATACGGGTGGTGCAGCAACAAATCCCCCCCCTTGATCGTATCGTAAATGCTCCCCGGACCCCGCAGCGCCGTCGGCAGGTGCGCGTAAAACGAAGGAAACTTCAGATCCGGCCGGTCGATCAGATCATACACGCTCATCATCCGCATCAGGTTCAGCGGTCCCTGGATGCGGAAAACAAACTGCTTCGAGAGCCGGATCGCCCCCAACAACTCATCCAGCAGCGCCTCCTCCACCGAGTCCTCGATCTCCAGCCGCACCGCCGCCCCCTTGCGCAGATTATACAGCTCCTCCTCGATCGATTGCAGCAGATTCTCCACCTCCTCCTCATCGATATACAAATCACTGTTCCGCGTCACCCGGAACGCGTGCAGCGAAATGATCTCGTAGCCCGGGAAAAGGGTAGGGGCGAACATCTTCAACACGTCGCTCAAAAACACATAGCATTCCGGAGCCCGCCGCGTCCCCGGCACCCGCACCACCCGCGGCAGAATCCGCGGCACCGGAATAAACGCCAGCATCCGCTCGATCTCCGGCGTGTCCGGATCATTCAGCCACAGCAAGATATAGAGCGACTTGTTCGCAAACTGAGGAAACGGGTGCGCCGGGTCGATCGCCAACGGCGTCAACACCGGCTGGATCTGCTCATCAAAATACGTCCGCAGCCACTGGTGCTCCCGCCGCGTCAGCTCCTTCCGCGTCTTGAAGAAAATCCCCTTCTCCCTCAGCCCCGGCACAATCTGCTCCCCCCAGCAAGCATACTGCTCCTTCACCAGCGAACCCGCCACCGACTGCACCCGCCGCAACTGCTCCTTCGGCCCCAGACCATCAATCCCCGCCGTTGTGATCCCCGACTCCACCTGCTGGATCAAACCCGATACACGAATCTCAAAAAACTCATCCAGGTTTGAACTCACAAACGACAAAAACCGCAGCCGCTCCAGCAACGGATAGCGATCATCCTCCGCCTGCTCCAGCACCCGCCGGTTAAACGCCAGCCAACTCAGCTCACGGTTGAAAAACGCACTCTTGTTCTCCTTGCGGTTTTTTTTCGGGGATGCCATTTTTTCCCCAACATCTTGCCCAAACCCCCAACCGCCGCAAGGGCGATCACCCGCTTCTCTGTGACAATTTTTACACAGCCCCGCCCCTTTCATCCCCCGGACACCCAAACCACCCCGCGAACCCCCCCCGCCAGCGACGCAAAAACGGACCCCGCTGCCGCTATCTGTCCGCTTTCCCGCCCCCCAATTTTTCCTGAACTTTTCCAAAAAAAACCTTGACCCCAGCGTTCCGGGGAGGGAAGATACGGCCCTGAATCTAGAATTCATTCACACCTAGCCTCCTAAAATAAATGACAAATAAATCCTTAAAATTCCTTTTCGCTTTGCCCCTCGTCGCCCTCCCGGCGTCGATGATGGCACAGCCCGTTTACACTGACCCCGTCGGGGCGGTTTCGGTCCAAGCCAGTGGTCTCTCTGCCCTTCATTTCCCCCTCCAGAAGGCAAAGATTTATCAAGGTACGGTGAGTAGCGTAGGTGGCGCGACTGTCGGGTTGGCCTCAGTTCCTCCCTTGTCTGGCGCGCTTTACCTCCAAGTCCTTTCGGGGAGCGCTGTGGGGACCGTTTCCTCAGTTGTTGCTTCCGACGGGTCCTCGGTTACTACCGAATCGGCGATTTCCGGTCTCGCCGTTGGTGACAGCGTCGCCGTACGGGAACATACCTCGCTTGGCGATCTTTCGGCTTCGATCGAAGGTGGTGCGCCGGACAGTGCAACGATTACTCTCTATAACCTCGATGGAACTATTTCCAACTTTGAGGCATTTGGTGGCGAGTGGTTTGATGGCGATTTTACTCCTTCCGATGATGTTATTGTTGCTCCTGGTGAGGGGTTTGTTCTCGCTCTGCCTTCAGACATAACAATCACCTTTGTTGGTTCTGTGTCCGTTGATCCTGTTTTAGTTCCCTTGTCAACTAGCTTGGGTTTCGTCGGGAATTTGAATCCCGTTCCTTCGCTTGCTAATCCTTCGAGCGTTGGACAACTCTTCGGTAACCTCGCTGATTCTTCGACTATCACCATTTACATGGGCGACGGTTCGTTCGAGGTCAGCAACTTCCTCGAAGCCTTCGGTGGAGAGTGGTTCGATCCTGACTTTACTCCAAGTGATGATCTTTCAATTTCCGCCCCTGCTGCTGTTGCTGTGTTCTCAGCTGAGCCCGGGGTGGCAGTGATTCCGCCTGCCTTTGTTGCTCCCTGAGCTCTCCTTCAATCCATCAAATTCTAAACCTCTACATATCCATATACATGAAAAAAATCCTCGTTCTCTCCACCGTGCTAGCTTTGAGCAGTGTTTCCGCTCTCAGTGCCCAGCAAATTACGTTTCGCGCTGAGTTTGATTCCGTTCTGGTCAATGGCCTCACGGTCGGTAGCGATAATCGGACTGATCAGTCCATCTTCGGCCTCGGCTTTTTCGTCCCGGTTGCGGACTTTGCTTCGTTCGTAGCTTCTCCTTCTTGGTCTTTGGAGACTCAGGGTGAAGTTACACTCGAAGAACTTTCCCGCATCTTGACCTACATAACTGAGCGACCGGGATTTGCCTCTGTGGCAGACATTGGAACTCCCCCTGCAGCTGCTCCCGTAGGCGCTGGGATGCTGAATAGGACTCTGAATCCTGGTGCTGCCGATTTTCATGCCGTTTTCATCATTCACGATTCCCCGACGGGGCCCGCTGGTTTGGGTGCAGGTAGCAATTTTGGAGTTGTTGCAACATCGTTCCCGTCTCCCGCCGGTGGTACGGTTCCGATCGGATTCAATTCTACGTTGCACCAGTGGGATCGTTTTCTGGTGGGAGATTCCGGTTCGATCCAGCTCGCCACCGTCATCCCCGAGCCCTCGACCTACGCGGCGCTCTTCGGAATTTTTGCTTTGGCCGGTGTGATGATTCGCCGCCGTCTGCGTAAGTAATTACCCAGAAGGTTTCGATTCATTCATTTCGCCGCCGACGGTCTAAGGAGCCGTCGGCGGCTTTTCTTTGTACAGGTTCATTTGTGGAGGCACCGGTTTGCTTCGTTGCGTTGCTTTGCCCCGCCCCGCCGCCGATCCCGGTCGCAACCGGACCTCTCTGATCCCGTCTACCGGCTTTGCCGGCCCTGCGGATCTGCAATGGATCCCAAGTTCCGCGGTTGAACCACGGATATGCACGGACAGCCCCTGCTAATGAATCGCTTGCGGAAATAAGCAGCTTCCATCAACCTAATTTCCGCAGTTAAACCACTGATATACCATCACTGATGGCCACTGATAATGAAGAGCTTCCGGGAATATTGGGCTTCACTCGAAAGGTGAAACCGCCCGATTGCGGAAGCCCTTGAAAATCGGTGTCCATCGGTGTGCATCAGTGGTCGAAAAGATTAATTTAGGCGGAATCGACAAACTCGGTTTATCCCGTGGCTTCAACGGCGGAAAGAAGCATCCCGCGCCCCCGGCACAGCGGCCGACGGAGAGGCGATACCAAGGGATATCCTGCCGCATCAACAGCGGAGATTCAAGAGGCCCCTGTTCGGGCCATGGCGTGATCCACCTTTTTTTGGGGGCAGCTCCTTCGCCGCCGGGCATCCCCCGGCCGCGGTTGCGGGATCCCCTGGACTCCTAGACGCGGCGGTCGAGGTTTTTGTCGGTCACGGCACCTTCGCTGGCGCTCGCCACGGTGGCGGCGTATTTCGCCAGCACCCCACGGGTTTCGCGGCATCCGGTAGGCTGGAAGGCCGCCATGCGCGCCGAATAAATTTCCTCGGGGATATTCAGGGAGATGGTGTTCTTCACCGCGTCGATCTCGATTTCGTCGCCGGTTTGGACGATGCCGATGGGACCCCCGCAGGCCGCTTCCGGGGTGATGTGCCCCACATCGAAACCGTGGCTGCCGCCGGAAAAGCGCCCGTCGGTGATAAGGGCCACGTCTTTGATCAGCCCGGCTCCGGCCACAGCCGCCGTGGGGGAAAGCATTTCCCGCATACCGGGACCGCCCACGGGCCCCTCGTTGCGGATCACCACCACATCGCCCTTCACGACATCGCCCCGGAGAATGCCCTGGAGGGCATCTTCCTCGGACTCATAGACCTTGGCCGTGCCCTTGAAATACAGGCCCTCTTTCCCCGTGATTTTGCCCACCGCGCCGGTCGGGGCGAGATTACCCCGAAGGATGCGCAGGTGGGTGTCGGGCTTGATGGGCTGATCGAGCGGATGAACAATGTCCTGCTTGTCCGGGTAAGCCGGATAGGGTGCCACATCGGCGAGCGACTCGGCCATGGTTTCCCCGGAAACCGTGAGGCAGTCGCCGTGGAGAAGACCCGCATCGAGAAGGCACTTCATGAGCGGGCGGATGCCGCCGATGCGGATCATGTGGCTCATGTTGTATTTGCCAAAAGGCTTCACGTCGCAGAGGACGGGCACCCGATTTCCGATTTCGGCAAAATCGTCGATGGAGAGAGGCACCCCGGCGGAGTGGGCGATGGCGAGGAGGTGGAGAACGAGATTCGTCGATCCCCCCAGGGCCATGCCCACGGTGACGGCGTTTTCAAAAGCCTTGCGCGTGAGGATATCGCTCGGGCGGATACCCTTTTTGAGCATGGCGCAGACAGCCGCCCCCGCGCGCTCGCAATCCTCCCGCTTGGCCTTGCCGACCGCCAGTTGCGCGGAGCTGTTCGGCAGGCTCATGCCCAGGGCCTCAATCGCGCTCGCGAGGGTATTGGCGGTATACATGCCCCCGCAGGAACCCGGACCGGGGATGGCGCACTTTTCCACCTCCTTGAGCCCCGCGTCATCCAGCTCGCCCTTGGCGTGTTGGCCCACCGCCTCAAACACGGAAACGATGTCGAGCGGCTTCTCCTCCTTCTTATCGTGGGGCAAAAAACCGGGAAGGATCGTGCCACCGTAGATGAAGACCGCCGGGCGGTTGAGGCGTGCGATGGCGATCATCGAGCCCGGCATATTTTTATCACACCCCCCAATGGCCACGAGACCGTCAAACCCCTCGGCCGCCACCGCCGTCTCGATGGAATCGGCAATCACCTCGCGCGAGACCAGGCTATACCGCATCCCCGGCGTGCCCATGCTGATACCATCGGTCACCGTGATGGTATTGAAGTAAACAGGCTTACCACCGGCCGCCGCGATGCCCCGGCGGGCGCACTCGCTCAGCTCACCCAAGTGGACATTGCACGGCGTCATATCGCTCGGGGAAGCGGCCACCGCGATTTGGGGCTTCGAAAAATCGGCATCCTCAAACCCCACGGCCCGCAGCATACTGCGGGCAGGGGCGCGGTCACGACCGTCGACAACGATGGATGAGTGGGGACGGGGAAAAGAATCGTTCATGATGCAAGTGGGTCTTAGACGCTCTCCCGCCCCGCGCAATGCAAAAGCTTCCGCGCCCCCCGCACAGATCTAATCAATTTTTTTAAACGTTCTGAACATTGCAACATTGACAGAAGCAAGGCCTATGTTTGAGTCGTTTTATGAGCAGGAAATTTTGCCGAAGATTGAAGTATCCGCGATTGGCGTGCCACCACCTTATTTCGCGGGTGGTGCAGAAAAGACGGCTGATGGATGAGGAGGCTATGGAGGCGATGCGGCATATCATGCGCTCGCAGGCGGCGTTTGCGGGGATGGAGGTGCTGACGTATTGCTTTATGGCGAATCACTTTCACATCTTCGTAAGGCTGGATCCGAAGGAGACCGAAAACCTCGACGATGCGGGCCTGGTGGCGCGGTTTCGGGCGCTGTATGGCGGGACGCGTTGCGCTTCGCTGGGGCTGGATGCGGATGATTTGGAGGTCATTCTGAAGAAGAACGGGGACTCCGCTGAGGGCATCCGGCGACGCCTGAAGGCGCGGATGGGGGAGGTGTCCGTTTTCATGCGGGAGGTGAAGACGCGGTTTACTTTGTGGTATAATCAGAAGCGGGGAACGGTGGGCACGTTTTGGGCGGAGCGGTTCCGCAGCGTAATCGTGGAGGCGGATACGGCGGCGCAAAGGATGGTGGCGGCGTATATCGACTTGAACCCGGTGCGGGCAGGGCTGGTGGAGGACGCGGGCGACTATGGTTTCAGTGGTTTCGGGGAGGCGTGCGCGGGTGGCTCGGCGGCGCGGCGGGGGATCGCCCGCATCGAGGGCAAGATGACTTGGGCGACCAAATGGCACGAGCGCTACCGTGCGCGGTTGTGCAGCCGGATGGGTCCGGGAATGCGGCCTCTCCGGGAAGACCAGAAAACTGAGGCCGCCGGTGCATCGAAGGAGAAAGCGATACCTGGAGCAGGTCTGGCCGAAGAATCCGGGCTTCTCTCGAAGATCCGCGCCTTCAGTGAAGGCTGGGTGGTGGGGTCGGTTGGCTGGGTGGCAAGCTTCTGTGGGGCCAATGGCTGGCTGGGCTTTCGAAAGGGAAGAAAGCCCCAGCCGCTGGTGGAGGACGGCAGTTCCGACTTCGCGACGGTCGCGACCGTGGTGAAACGCCGCTGAAGAATGTGACAACCTTGGTGATTCCCCCCCTCTCACCCCAGCTGTGCCCCCAAAGTCGTCCGGCTGATTCATCGCCGGACCGCTGACGGTGATGCGCCCCCGAACCTCCCCCTGCCCGCCCTCCCGCGCGCTTCCGCCCCCGGGGGCTATTCCCTTTGCCCCCGACTGGCTGGATCGGTGTAGACGTATCCTTTGGCGAGGGCGGTGAAGGTTTTTGCTTGGTCAGCGGCCCAGGTTTCATCGCGACCGAGTTCGCGGGCGAGAAGGGTGGCGACTTTGGGGGCTGCTTCGATGGCGGCCCGGGCATTGAGCAGAAGGGCGCGGGTGCGCCGGGCGAGGACGTCTTCAACGGTGCGGGCCATTTCCTCACGGGCCTGCCAAATGACCTCCCCGACCTGATAGGGCAGGGCAGGGTGAAGTTTTTCCGCGCAGGCCGGTGCTTCCTTGAGGACGGCTTCCACTTTCGGCGCGTCGGCTCCATAGGGGCGGAGGTTGCGCGCTTCGATGGGCGTGCGCGTCCACCCGTGGATTTGCAAACCCTCCGTGTGGCAGCGCCGGGGATCGACCCCGGCAACGGTTTCGGCGTGGTCAACGACATCTTCCGCCATCTTGCGGTAGGTCGTCCATTTGCCCCCTGTGATCGTGATGAGGCCGGATTCGCTGACGAGGATGGTGTGGTCGCGGGAGAGCGCGGCGGTGTGGGCCGCATCCCCGGAATTGACGAGGGGGCGCAGGCCCGCGAAGACGCTGAGCACGTCGCTGTCTGCGGGGTCTTTGGTGAGGTAGAGGCGCGCGTGCTCCATCACGAAGTCCCGCTCCTCCGGGAGGGCACGGGGTTCAAGACTGGCCCCGGCAAGCGGTGTATCGGTTGTGCCGACCACCACCACATCGTGCCAGGGGACGGCAAAAAGCACACGCCCGTCAGCGGTCTTCGGAACCATGATGGCGGCGGTGCCGGGAAGGAATTCCTTTGGCAGGACAAAATGGATGCCCTGGCTCACGGCCACGAGCCTGGGCGCTTCCGGGTCTTCGAGGCGACGTATTGAATCCACGAATACGCCGGTGGCGTTGATGACGGCCCGCGCACGAACCTCAAACTCCGCCCCGCTCTCCATATCTTTCACGAGGACGCCGCTCACGACGTCTTTCTCTTTGATAAGGCCAACGCATTTGCAATAGTTGGCGAGAGCGCCCCCAAGTGCGGCGGCGGTTTGGGCGAGGTTGAGGGCGAGGCGGGCATCATCGAACTGACCGTCGTGGTAGATGACGCCCCCGGTGAGGTGCCGCGTTTCCACAGTGGGGATCGCTTCAATGGTTTCCCGGCGGCTGAGCATGCGTGAGGGGCGGAGGCCGAGCTTGCCCGCAAGTTGGTCGTAGACCTTCATGCCGATGCCGTAAAAGGGGCCCTCCCACCACTTGTAACTGGGAATGACAAATGCCTGGTCCCGCACGAGGTGGGGGGCGTTTTGGGCGAGGCGACCGCGCTCGCGCAGGGCTTCGAGCACGAGGGAAATGTTGCCTTGTTTGAGGTAGCGCACCCCTCCGTGGACGAGTTTGGTGGAGCGGCTGGAAGTCCCCTTGGCGAAGTCGGCCTGCTCAATGAGGGCGACGGTGTGCCCGCGCGAAGCGGCGTCGACGGCGGCCCCGAGGCCGGTCGCTCCCCCGCCCACGATGAGGATGTCAAAGGGTGCGGAAGCGTGGCGGAGGCGGTCGATGGATTCGTGGCGCTGCATGGGATCAATCCGTGTTTGCTTTTTCCCAGTTCATGGCGCGTTCGAGGGCGCGTTTCCAATCGCCCTGGAGGGCCTGCATCTCCTCGGCGGGGCGCTCCGCGGCAAAGGTTTTGTCGATCGCCCAGCGGTCGGTGATTTCCGCGCGGTTTTCCCAAAAGCCGACTGCGAGGCCCGCCAGGTAGGCGGCGCCCAGGGCGGTGGTTTCGGTGTTTTTCGGGCGCACAACGGGCGTTCGCAGGAGGTCGGCTTGGAATTGCAGAAGGGGAGTGCTGCGGGAGGCCCCGCCGTCCACGCGCAGTTCTTTGAGGCGGAGGCCGCTGTCTTTCTCCATGCAGGCGATGAGATCGGCGCTCTGGAAGGCAATCGATTCCAGGGCCGCCCGGCAAAAGTGCGCGCGGTTGGTGCCCCGCGTGATGCCCACAGCCGTGCCCCGCGCATACGGGTCCCAATGCGGTGCCCCCAGCCCCGCGAAGGCGGGCACCAGGAAGAGCCCCCCGGCATCCTTCACCCCGGCGGCCATGCGGTCGAGTTCTCCGGCGGATTGCACGATCTGCAACTCGTCGCGCAACCACTGCACCACCGCCCCGCCAATGAAAACCGAACCTTCGAGGGCATACTCGGTTTTGCCCCGCACGCGCCAGGCGACGGTGGTGAGGAGGTTGTTTTTCGAGGCCACCGGCGCTTCGCCTGTGTTCATGAGAAGGAAACATCCGGTGCCGTAGGTGTTCTTGGCCATTCCCGGCTTGAAACACGCTTGACCGAAGAGAGCGGCGTGTTGGTCGCCCGCGATTCCCGCAACCGGGGCGTTTGCCGGGTAGAGCCGGGACGCCACATGCCCGTAGACCTCCGACGATGACCGCACCTCCGGCAGCAGCGCGCGCGGAATGCGAAAGAGCTCCAGCATTTCGTTGTCCCACTCGCCTGTTTTGATATTGAGAAGCAATGTGCGGGAAGCGTTGGTGATGTCGGTGACGTGAACGGTTTTGCCCGTGAGCTGCCAGGCCAGCCAGGTGTCGACCGTGCCGAAGAGGAGGTCGCCGTTTTCCGCGCGTTTTTGGGCGCCGTCGACGTGGTCGAGAATCCAGCGGATTTTGGTTGCGGAGAAATAGGGGTCGAGGCGCAGGCCGGTTCGTTGCGTGACCATGTCTTCGAGGCCCTCCCGCTTGAGTTGGCCGCAATAGTCGGCGGTGCGCCGGTCCTGCCAGACGATCGCATTGTAGATCGGTTTTCCGGTTTGGCGGTCCCAGATGATGGTGGTTTCGCGCTGGTTTGTGAGGCCGACGGCGGCGATGTCGTCGGAGGAGAGATCAGCCTTCGAGAGGGCACCGGCGACGGTGGCGTTTTGGCTCGACCAGATATCGAGCGGATCATGCTCGACCCATCCGGGCTGCGGGTAAATTTGGCGGAACTCCTCTTGGGCGACCGAGACGATGCGGCTGCTGTGGTCAAAGACGATGGCGCGGGAGCTGGTTGTTCCCTGATCGAGGGCGAGGATGTATGGCTTCTTGCTCATGATGGGGTCGTTGCTTTGAGAAAAGATGATCCCGTATCCTCGAAGGCAGCGCAAAGCCTTTCGTTGACGCGCGGGCTTTGCTTGCGCTTCCGCCGCTTCCGCGCATTCCCCAGGTGAGCCGCCGGCGGCTACGGATCGAAGCGGATCGTGAGGGAGCGGTTGTGGGCGTCGAGGCTTTCCAGGGCGGCGAAGGCCTCCACGACGGGGCGGGCCCGGGCGAGCGCCCGGCGGTCATACTCCACGATGCTGCTGCGACGGAGAAAATCGGTGATTTTGAGCCCGCTGAAGTAGCGCCCGGTGCGGTTGGTCGGGAGGGTGTGGCTGGGGCCGGCGGTGAAATCGCCGACGACGGTGGGGGTGTCGTGACCGCAGAGGATCGCTCCGGCTGTGCGGATGGTCTCCACGAGTTTCTTGATCGCGGTTTTCTCCACGTGGAGCTCGAGGTGTTCGGGGGCGATGAAGTTGGCCACGGCGGCAGCTGCTTCGAGATCGGGAACGCGGATGAAGAGGGTGTTTCCCGCGAGGACCCGTTCGATCGCCGCGCGGTGGGAGAGGGCGGGCAACTGGGCGGCCATTTCCGTCTGCACGGCAGCGGCTTGGGCGGGATCGGTGAACACGTAGTAGATTTTCTCCTTCCCCGTGCCGTGCTCGGCTTGGGCGAGGAGGTCGGCGGCGAGGTAGCGCGGGTTGGCCGAGGCATCGGCAATGGCGAGGGCTTCGCTGGGCCCGGGGAGGAGGTCCACGCCGACATCGCCAAAGACCTGCCGCTGCGCTTCGGCCACATAAGCGTTGCCGGGGCCCATGACTTTGCACACGGCGGGGATTGTGCGGGTGCCGTAGGCCATGGCCCCAATGGCTTGCGCTCCGCCGATGCTGTAAACTTCTGTGATGCCGCAAAGGTGGAGAACGGCCCGCATCTGTGCCGAGATTTTGCCGTCTTCGCGGTTCGGGGGGGTGAAGACGGCGATCTCCGGCACGCCGGCGAGGCGCGCGAGGGTGGTCGTCATGACCACGGTGGAGACGAGGGGCACGGACCCCGCCGGGATATAGATGCCGACCCGCCCGATGGGATACCAGCGCTCGCCGTAGCGCGCCCCGTGGGGGTTGCGTCCCATCCAGGAGCGCGGCAGGCCCTCTTTGTGGAAGGCGCGCACGCAATTGATGGCCTCGCGGATGGAACGGCGCTGGGCCGGGGAAAATGCGCGGGCGGCTGCCGCCATTTCCGCCGCATCCACCCGCAGTTGCTTTGCCTTTAGCTCAAGCCCATCGAAGCGATGGGTGTATTCCAGGACAGCTGCGTCGCCCCGCGTCCGCACGTCAGCGAGGATCGCGCGCACGGCTTCCTCAACCGCGATGTCGCGCGTCCGCTCGGAAATGAACCGTTCCAGCTTCTTGAAAAACCCGTTGCTCGTGAAATCCAGCTCCTTCATGGGAGATCATCGTATGCGCGGATATTGGAAAATGCCAAGATCCACCGGCTGATTCACCTGAACCGTGTCGAGCGTCATGCGCCCGACGAGTTCGCCGTCCACATGGGATTCGATTTCCTCGGGGAAACGGATGCCCGCAATGAATTGCTCGCCGCGCTCGATCAGGGTGATGCCGTCGCCAATCTTTGTGGCGACGAGGCGGCCGGTTTCTTTGTCGAAGAAGCGCTGGAGGGGGTTGCGCGGATCTTCGCGAAATTCGAGCACATGGACCGGGCGGCCCGCGAATTCGCGTTCTTCCAGCAGCACCACTTCACCGCCGAACTCCTCGTATCCGCGATAGAAATAGAGATTGGAGATCGTGTTGCTGCGCATGCGCCGGAAAAGCACCGTGCTCATCGGCATGACCTGGGCGCTCGCAAGCGGTGCGGCGAGGTCACGGCGAAGAATCCAACCCTCCGTGCCGTCGATCGCCGTCGCCGTGAGGCTTGTTCCGTCGTTTTGCTCGACCCGCTGAAAGAGGGGGCGCTTGAGGACGGCGTGGTAGGTCATCTCGCGCTCGCCGTCGGCGCTGATTTCCCGGCCGTGAATCATGAGCGCCCGGACATTCCGCAGGACTTCCTCTTCCCCAACAAGGGCGCGCGCCCGGGTGATGATCGCATCAGCCTCCCCGGTAATGCGCGCATCCGTGCGGGCCGGCAGGAATGAAATCAATCCGGCCAGACAGAAAAGGAGGGAGGCTGTGCGGCGCAGACTCATTCCCATTCGATGGTGCTTGGGGGCTTCGAGGAAATATCCAGAACGACCCGATTCACCCCCACGACTTCGTTGATGATGCGGTTGGAGATCTTTTGCAGAAGTTCATGCGGAAGCTGCGCCCAGTCCGCCGTCATCGCATCGATGCTTTCTACGATGCGGAGGGCGATGACATAGTCGTAGGTGCGCTCATCGCCCATCACCCCGACCGTGCGCACCGGAAGAAAGACGGCGAAGCTCTGCCAGACCCGGTAATATAAATCCGCCTTGCGCATTTCCTCAATGAGAATGGCGTCGGCCTCGCGCAGAATGGCGAGGTTTTCCTCCGTGATCTCCCCGATCACGCGCACCGCAAGGCCTGGTCCGGGAAAGGGTTGGCGCCAGAGCACCTCGTGCGGCAGGCCCAGCTCCGCGCCGAGCTTGCGGACTTCATCCTTAAAGAGCTGGTTCAGCGGTTCGAGCACCTTCAGGCGCATGCGTTCGGGCAACCCGCCCACGTTGTGGTGGCTCTTGATGAGCGCGGCCGGATTACCCCCGATCGGCACGGACTCGATGACATCCGGGTAAATCGTCCCCTGCGCCAGAAACCCGACTTCGCCGATACCCTCGATTTCCTCCTCGAAGACCTCCACGAAGACATTGCCGATGATCTTGCGTTTCTTCTCCGGGTCCGTCACGCCGCCCAACCGGTCGAGGAAGCGTTCGCGCGCGTCGGACACAATGAGGTTCATCTTGAAATTGTCCCCAAATAGCTTCTCCACGGCGGCACGCTCGTTTTTGCGGAGGAGGCCGTTGTCCACAAACACACAAGTCAGTTGCTCGCCGATGGCCTGGTGGATGAGGGCTGCCGCCACGGAGCTGTCGACCCCCCCGCTCAGCCCCAGGATCACATTTTCCTTGCCCACGGTTTCACGGATTTGGCGGATTGCGGATTCGGCGTAGTTCGCCATCGTCCAATCCCCCCGGCAGCCGCAGACACGGATAACAAAATTGCGCAGAATTTCCGTGCCGTGCTCCGTATGGAAGACCTCCGGGTGAAATTGCAGGCCGAAGAAGCGCCGGTCCGGATCGTGAATGGCCGCGAAGTCGCTGTTTTCCGTGCTCGCCACGGGATGAAAGCCGGTGGGCAGCTGCCTGAGCCGGTCCCCGTGGGAGTTCCACACCCGGAAGGATGTGGGGAGCCCCTCAAAAAGCGGGCAAGGACCCTGGAGCGTGAGGGTTCCGCGCCCATACTCGCGGTGGGTGCTCTTCTCCACCTCGCCCCCCAGCGTGTGCCCGAGAAGCTGCAGGCCATAGCAGATCCCAAGGGTCGGCAAACCCAGATCGAAGACACCCTTGTCCGGCCGCGGCGCATTCGGGGCCAGCACGCTGCTCGGTCCACCCGAAAGAATCACCCCCACGACGCCATCCGACCGCAGCCGCTCCACCGGCGTATCGAAACGATAGACCTTCGAGTAGACCGAGAATTCGCGCAGCCGCCGCGCGATCACCTGCGTGTATTGGGAACCAAAATCGAGAACTGCAATAACTTGAGCCATGAAGCGAAGAAAACCGCCAGTCAGGCGCGCTCCCCCAACCATGGCAAGCCGTTAACCATCTACCTACAATTACCGCGCAATTTATTATTGACGCGGCCCAGGTTAACCCGGGATGTGACATGGGAGGGTCACCCCTCAAACCGAGCGCAGCCGCCATGTATTTGAATTTTCGTTTCGTTAATCATAGGACAGATACCAGGAAGATAATTGTTGTCGGTACTTGTGTGTGCGGGGGGCGGGGGTGTGAAGGGTGCATTTGCGTCGTGAGAGAGTTGGGGCGGTGCCGGCTGGATTGAAAGGTTCCGGCGCAAAGGCGTTTGACAGGGCGGAAGGTGGCATCTTCTATCTGGAGAACTTTTTAAGAAACCCTTTTTTCTCGCGTGCGCACATCCTCCAACTTTGGCCGGGTCCTTCTCGGAATCCTTTCGATTTCTTTTCTTCTGCCCGCTCTCCCAGCGGAGGAGGAGCGGCGCCCTGTGCGCTTCGAGCGTCCGCCTCCCCCGCCGAAGATGAATGAAATCATTATCAGCACCCGCATGATGCTTTCCCCGCGGGTCGATTTCTCGGGCTTGGGAAATGTGGGCTTCCCCCAGTTTACGGAGTTTGGGAACAATTTGATCGTAGTGGACCAGTCGGGCACCGCTTCCGAGCGGGTCCTGATTTACGATGATGGTTTGATCCGGCAGGACTTTTCGCGGGAGGAGATTATCGGTGGCGATGCCGTTTTGGAGTTGGTTCCCAATCTGGACGGGCGCTCCGCCAATTTCGTTTTTCAGTCGCAAGATCAGGTTCGGGATGACGATACCGTCTCCTTCAGGCGGTTCGCCACCGCGCCCATTGATCCCAATGCGGAGTATCGCGCGAGTGCGGGAAATGTGATGGGCTGGGAGATCCAGTATCGCCGCTTTATCGACCGCAGCCCCCGGTTGGCCTTTGCCGTGGGGCTCGGCTTTTCCGGCTTTGATACCAGCGTGAACGAAACCGTGGAAGCTGACTTGCTTGTAAGGACGTTTTTCCATCGGTTGAGCGGTGAGGGAGGGCGCCCGGCACTGCCTCCGGCTGAGTTCAATGATGAGGGCGAAATTGTGCGCCAACCCCCGTATCAGGGGCCGCGTGTTCGTCCGGACCAACCCATTTTGGTGGATTTTGATCCGATCACGCAGGAGCCTTTGGAGGAAGTTATTCCAGGGGGGGCGGAAGTGAGCTCTTCGCTCGAGTTTCGTTCGTCGGTGCTTTCGCTACGTGCCGGGCCGACCTACGACCTTGATTTGGGGCGTCGCTTTAATCTATCCTTCGGGGCAGGTTTGAGCGCCTCCGTTTACAGTTCGAAATTTTCGGTGTTTGAGACGATTCGTTTGTCGGAGGGGCGTCAGCTTGATCGCCCCGGAGCACGCCGCATTACCAGCGACTATGATTTTCTTTTCGGCGGGTATGTGGATGCCAATGCCTCTTATCGTATGAACGACCGGATGCGCCTCTTCAGCGGAGTGCAAGTCCATGGCACAACGAGTGATTATTCGGCGACCAACGAGGCCCGCAGGGCAGAGGTGAGTATAGACAACCAAGTCTATATCAATGCTGGTATTGGTATCCGTTTTTGACCAACCTTTCCCATTTCATCGAATGGACATTCCCCAAAATCCTGAGCTTCGGCCCCGTAGAACAGCTTACACGCGCGATGAACTCATCGCCTGCGGGCAAGGTAATCTTTTTGAGCCCGGCCACGCCCGTTTGCCTTTGCCGAACATGCTGATGTTTGACCGGATCACGGAGATCAGCCTCACCGGTGGTCAGTTCAAGAAAGGTGCGGTTGTCGCAGAGCTTGATGTGCGCCCGGACCTCTGGTTTTTCGCCTGCCACTTTGACGGCGATCCGGTTATGCCAGGATGTCTGGGACTGGATGCGCTCTGGCAGCTGGTGGGCTTCTTCATTACCTGGTCGGGCCATTTGGGCAAAGGGCGCGCGCTCGGCGTCAGTGACGTGAAGTTTACCGGGCAGATCCTTCCGGAGAATAAGCTCGTGCGCTACCAGTTGGATATCAAGCGCATCCTTGCTGGGCGCCTCAAGATGGCCATTGCCGATGGCAAAGTGAGTGTGGACGGGAAGGAGATTTACAGTGCGGAAGGTCTGCGCGTGGGTCTCTTTTCAGATAATCAGTTCTCCTGATTGGAACCCCTTTAGCGCCGCAGTTGCGGGGCTCCGAGGCGTCTGTTCGGCTGAAAGAAAGGGGCTGGGTTCCTTCCTTCTCGTTTCCTGAGGCTGCCTTCGCCTTCGCAGGCGCTGGGCACGGCATAGGACGCCAAGTTGTTTTGACCTCTCCGGAGTTTTCCTGCAGGTAGTTTTCTATGAGTCAAAAGACCTACCTTGCCCTCCTCTTCTCGCTATTTTCGATTTTTCTTTTTGGTTGCCAGGCGGCGGCGCAGTCCCCCTCCCCGACACCTGCTCCAGCCTCTCGGGCTGAACCCGGCATCAGCATCGTTTCCTGGAATATCGAATGGTATCCCGGCATGCGGCGTTTCGCGCGGGGAGAAGAAATGCGCGCGCACGCCGAGCGGGTGAAACCCGTGCTCGCGGAGATCAACCCCGATATCTTTCTGGCCCAGGAGATGCGCGATTGGCAGTCCTTCGCGGAGTTGACCGATGTCGTCCCCGGCCTGCGCCCGGCCGTCGTCTCCATGTTTGTCAGTCCGCAGGACGGGAGCTACTGGCGGCAGCAGGTCGCCATCGGTTCGAAGCTTTACACGAAAGCGGCTTGGGCGGAGGAATGGCGCGCTGGTGAGGACATTCATCCGCGGCGCGGGTTTACCGCCGCGCTCATTCGCATTCCGAACACGTTTCGCTTTCTCCTCGTCTACTCGGTGCACTTGAAAAGCAACCTCTCGCGTTCCGAGGAGGAGCGGCAGAGGAATTACGACACGCGCGACGAGAGCATTCGCCAGCTCCTCGCCCACATCCGCCACATGCAGGATACGGTTTTTCCGGACCGTATCGCTGGAGTCGTCGTGGGGGGAGATTTCAACACCAATCAGGACGGCCAGTTTGGCGACAATGTTGTCAGCATGATGGTGGAAGCGGGCTTTTTCCATACATGGTCGGACGTGCCGCGCGAAGAACGGCTGACTTGGCGCGGAAGCGACCGTTTTCAACCGACCACCTTCGACCATTTCTTCACCAAAGGCGTGGGCGAGCCGCGTGCAGAAATGCTCGAAGTGCCCGACGACACGAGCGATCACTGGCCCGTCCGGATTTTTATCCCCTTCAGCGCCCTTCGCGAATGAGTGATCGTCCCCTGAAAACGGGCTCCGTGCTTTAATATTCTGAAATTTTTACTTGCCTTCTTCGCTGCTTCTGCTGAGGTTGGGATGATGAGAGTGTGTAATCGACGCCCGGTTTTGGAAGATGAGGTTTGTGTGCATGTGATGTCGAGGGTTGTGCAAAAGCGCTTTTTGATGGACGACCGGGGGATGGAGGAGATGCGGCGGATTCTGCGTACGCAGGCGGGGTTTGCGGGGTTGGATGTGATTACTTTCTGCTTCTTGAAGAATCACTTCCATATTTTGCTGCACATTGATCCGCTCCGGGCGCGTGAGGAGGTGACAGATGCAGAGCTGGTGCGGCGTTTCCGCGTCCTTTATGGGAGCAAACGCTCGCCCTCGCTGGGGGTGAATGCGGAGGCGTTGGCGGTGTTGCTGAAACAAAGCACAGAGCGCGCCGGGGAGGTTCGGCAAAAACTCCGCGCACGCATGGGAGACGTGTCGGTGTTTATGCGGGAGCTGAAGACTCGCTTCACATTTTGGTACAACGAGCATTACCAGACCGTGGGGACGTTCTGGGCGGAGCGGTTTCGCAGTGTGCTCGTGGAGCCCGGTTCCGGGGCCCTGAGAACGGTGGCCGCTTACATTGATCTCAATGCCGTGCGGGCCGGACTGGCGGAGTCGCCCGGGGAATACCGCTACTGTGGATTGGGCGAGGCGTTGAGCGGAAGGGCGGAGGCGAAGTCCGCTTACCTCTGGCTGACGCGTCGAAGGCACGGGCGAGGTGAATGGGAACAGGCCGGTCGTGAGGTCTTTCGCGAATATGCGGCGCATGTGGAACGTTTGACGAAAGGGCTGCAAGCTGAGAAGGCCGCCCGCAGGCGCGCGAAGAGTGCGGGAGAACGGGGGCCACCGGGCGTGGAAGAAGACGCCCCCGTGAAGGGATACCGAGCCCAGGGCGGAGCGGTGGGAAGCGCTTCCTGGGTGGAGCGCCTGTGCGAAGTTGGCGGGGTTCTCGGTTTTTTGCAGACGCGTCGCCCGATAGCCCTTGAAGCCTCTGCCGACACCCCCATCTACGCCGCGCGACGCGGAAGACGGGAGTCTCCCCAAGCTTAACCGCGCCTTTTGGGGATCGAGCTCAGCCGTCGGCCCCGTCGCGGTCATAAAGGCCGTGTTGTTTGAGCTTTTCGCGCAAGGTCAGTCGGGCGACGCCGAGCCACCGCGCCATTTGCGCAATGTTTCCCCGCGCCCGCGTGTGGGCTGCGCGGAGGAGGGCCTGTTCCGCTTCCGTCACAAGCTCGCTGAGGATGTTTTGGCGCTTGCCCTGCTCGGCTTCGTCGAGGAGGGCTTTGACGCGCTCGGTCAGGCCAGCGCTTTGCTCAGTGGTCGGGGGCGTTTTTCCTCCCAGGAGGTTTTTCACTTCCTCGGCGGTGGTGGCAAATCCGCGGGATTGGATGAGGATTTTTCGGACGACATTTTCCAACTGGCGCACGTTTCCGGGCCATTCGGCATCAACAAGGGGCTGCATGGCGGTGGGGCTGAGCTCTGTCGGGGCGACGCCGCTTTCAGGGGCGTGCCGCCGCATGAAGTATTCCACCAGTTTGGGAATATCTTCCCGGCGTTCGCGCAAAGGGGGCACGAGCAGCTCCACGGTGTTGATGCGGTAATACAAGTCCTCGCGGAAGTGTTTGGAGGCGATCAGCTCCTCGAGGGGCTGGTGGGTAGCAAAGACCAGCCGCACATCCACCGGGATCATTTCCTTGCCGCCGAGGCGGCGAATGGCCCGCTCCTGCAGGACCCGCAGGAGCTTCACTTGCAAGGGCAGAGGCACATCCCCGATTTCATCAAGAAATAGCGTGCCCCCTTCCGCCTGCTCAAAGCGACCGATGCGGCGGTGCTCGGCACCTGTGAAGGCTCCGCGCTCGTGGCCAAAGAGCTCGCTTTCGAGGAGGCTTTCCGGGAGGGCGGCGCAATTTACCGCAATGAAGGGTTTCTTTTTGCGGGGGCTGAACTGGTGAATTGCCCGCGCCACCAACTCCTTGCCCGTGCCGGTTTCTCCCCTGATGAGCACGTTGACGGCAGTGGGCGCGACGCGCCCGATCTCTTTGTAGAGGTGTTGCATGGAGCGGCTCGTGCCCACCATGGCATCCCCTGAGTCGGCCGCTTCGGGCGCGTCCAAACGCACCTCCCGCCGGGCGAGGGTGGACTGCTGCACCGCCCGCGAAGCAAGATCGAGGATTTCGGGGATATCAAAGGGCTTGATGATGTAGTCGAAGGCACCCCGGCGGGTGGCTTCGATGGCCGTTTCCGCGGTTCCGAAGGCTGTCACGAGGATCACGGGGAGGTGTGGGTGGGCGGCGTGGGTGCGCTCCACCACATCCAATCCGGAACAGCCCGGCAGCCGCAAATCGGTGATGACGAGGTCGATCTGGTCGCCTTCCCTGGCCACGCGCTCCAGGCCTTTGTCACCGGTGGCCTCGAGGATGACCCGGTAGTTCTCCGATTCGAGCACTTTGGCCATGGACGGTCCGAGGTTGGGATCGTCTTCAACGAGCAGGATCAGGGGCTTTTTCGGCATAGCGGGGAAGGTAAAGTTTAAAGGTGGAACCTTGGCCGGGATTGGTTTGAAAGGCAATTTGGCCGCCCATTCCAAGCATGAGGCGTTGTGTCAGGGCAAGGCCGAGGCCGGTTCCGTTGGCTTTGGTGGTGAAGAAGGGATCGAAAAGACGTTTCTGCACGTCCGGGGCGATGCCACCGCCGCTGTCGCTCACACTCATGGCAACGACAGGTATGAGCCGACCGTGGTTTTCGATGCGATCGACCGATGTGCGGATGTCGACTACGCCTCCCTGCGGCATGCTGTCAGCGGCGTTTTGAATGAGGTTGATGAGGCACTGTTTGAGCTGCTCCTCGTCGAGTTCAGCCTCCGCGTTGCACTGGGCGGAGACTTCCAGGCAAATGCCGGCGGCAAGGCCGGGTTGGAGGAGGGTGGCTGTCTCCTCCACGATGCGGTCGACCTTCTTGCGCTCCAGGTGGGGTTCGGGGGGGCGCGCAAGCTTGAGGAAGCTGCGGACGATTTCCTCCAGGCGGTTGAGTTCGGAGTGGATGGTCTCGGCGTCCTCCTGAGCGGAGGCGTTTTCCGGAGGCACGCCTTTGCGCAGCATGTAAAGGCGCGCTTTGATGGCGAGGAGGGGGTTGCGGATCTCATGAGCCACGCCAGCCGCCAGCATGCCAAGAGAGGCCATTTTTTCCTGCTGTTCAAGCCGTTCGGACTGCTCGATCATTTGCAGGCGGAGCGGTGCCACGTAGCGCTTGTAGAGTTCATGGCCTTGCCAAAAGAGCATCGAGACCAGCAGTGCGGCACTCCCGAGAGTCATCACCGCGATAAACTGCAGCGCCCGCCGCGTCTGCTCAAAGAGCCCTTGCAGGCGCGCCTGGTGGGCGTTGGACAGATCGTTCCCGAGGCTGAGGAGCCGGCTGATCGTGTTCTCCAGCTGCGCGCGTGCCAGACGCCTTGGAACGAAGAGATCGGCCACAAACCGGTTTCCCTCATATAAGCGGGCGCGCTGAATGAATTCGATATAGGCCACCTGGATGCGTTGCAAGGTCTCGATTTCCTCTTCCGTCGAAAGCAAACCCGCCCGCTCGTTGAGCCATTCGCCGAGGGCGCGGCTTTGGTTAACGAATTGAACCCACGACCGCGCGTCCTTGTTGATCTCATACTCGAGCAGGGCCACGTCGATCGCCCGCACGCGGACGAGGTATTGGTCGGCCAGGCGCATCCCCTCGCTGCGCACTTCCTCCACATACCGGTCAATCTGCCGGAACTCCCGATAAAAGAGCCAACCCGCCGCACCCAGAAAAGCAACCGCTAAGAGGGCCGTAATGATCAGCGTGATGATGCGTTCGCGGAGGGACATATCTGGAAAGTGGGTGACCGCAGGGTGGTAAGCGACTTATCGGTTTTTCCGGCGGAAAAGGCGTGGTTTTTTGGGTATGAATTTTAAATCAATCATTATCAGGGTGTTAGGAATGATCTGAAAAAGTTGGCACAGACCTTTCTTAGAATAATGCAAAACTCGTGCTCAATATGAAAGCTCAATCAAAGATTTTCACTTTCGCCCTCGCCGGGCTGACCTTGTGCCTCTCTGGCATGAGCGTGGCAGCGGCGGCCAGCGAAGGTTTGGATCCGACGATTGTCGACCGTGTGCCGCTGATCACCGAAGTGATTGAGCGCGGCCCGCAGCAAGTCGTGAGTTATGCACACGTTCTCAGTGGAGCCACCCCGGCTGTTGTGTCGGTCCACACGGCGCGTGTCGTCCAAGTCGTTCGGGGCGGAGTTGATCCCCGTCAGGAGTTTTTCAACCGTTTCTTCGGAGTTCCCTCCCCGCAGCCGAGGGAAGGCGAGGGGCCGGTCGTGGAGGAGCGTGTTCGCCCGGAAGGTATTGGCTCGGGCGTCGTCATTTCCCCGGATGGTTACATCCTTACGAATAACCACGTCATCACCAACCGTTCGGATGGAGTGGCCGATGAAATCCTTGTGCGTCTCAATGACGACCGGGAATTCACCGCCCGTGTCGTCGGTCGGGACCGCCGCACTGACATTGCCGTCCTCAAGATTGAGGCCGAAGGACTTCCCTATCTCCCCATCGCTGACAGCAACAATATCGAAGTGGGCGATGTCGTCTTCGCCATCGGCAATCCGATGGGTGTCGGTATGACCGTGACCAAGGGCATCGTTTCTGCGACCGGCCGCGGCGGCCTCGGTATCCTCGGCGACGACAGCTTCGAGAATTTTATCCAGACAGACGCCTCCATCAACATGGGGAATTCCGGGGGTGCGTTGATTGATGCGACAGGACGTCTGATTGGTATCAATACGGCAATTTTGTCCCGCACTGGCGGCAATATTGGAATTGGTTTTGCCATTCCCAGCACGCTTGCGCACTCCATTTTCGTGAACCTCGTAAGCACTGGCACGGTCCGCCGGGGTTTCATGGGTGTGACGATTGCTGATCTTACGGATGTTGTGGCGGAGGCCATGGGAATAGCGAATACACGTGGTGTGATTCTCCAGGAAGTGGAGGAAGGATTGCCTGCGGCCAAAGGAGGCCTGCAGCGTGGCGATGTGGTGGTTGAGTTTAACGCCCGCCGGGTGCGCAACGCCAATGAATTCCGGATGGCCGTGGCGCAAATGATGCCTGGGTCGGAGGTCCCTGTTCGGATTTACAGAAACGGCGAGTCGATGACCCTAACGGTCATCCTTGGAGATCGCGATGAAGTTCGCATGGTTCAGTCTGACGTGCCTTTCGTCGAAGGCGTTCTTCTCTCCACGCTCACGGATGAGTTGCGCGAACGCTTTCGCATCAGCGAGAGCGCGAATGTCCAGGGCGCGATCGTGACTCAGATCGATCCCCGTTCTCCATTCGCTCGCACTTTGCGGGTTGGAATGGTCATCGTTGAGATCAACGATCAGCCGGTGAATTCCCCCTCCGAAGCCGCTCGCCTGCTGCGCCGGGGAGCAAATAAACTTTATGTGTTTGATCGCGGAAGATTCGGCTTTTTAGGTCTCCGTTCCGCTTGACATTTTCTCAAAATTTTTCATGGTTAGTATAGGTTTGGTTTTTTCATAGGATAGTATGAAGTCCAGCGAAAGCTGGTGGTAGTGATAGCAACAGTAGATAGAGTAAGCAGCAGCACAGACAGAGGGGCCTAGACAACCCCTTGGGGAGCCCGCCACACATATTTTGGCGGGCTCCTTTTTTGTACGAAGTAAAAACGGGGAAAGTCCGTTTACATATATTCTCGCTGCTTTTTAATAAGGTAAATATCTGTTATCGTATTAGCAAGATTTATGGGAGTCCTGGACACCTTCACTGATCAAGCCTGGAACCGATTCACCTTTGTTTTGGTTTATGGGCACTTTAGGAATCTCCTTATGGGGTCAAAGATCAGTCGGGTGCCTCTGCATTCCAGTCCCTCTTTCTGCTCCCCTGGTGGCGAAAAACTTTAAGCGTTTGATCACGAAAATTCGATAATTTTGGATGCTGAACCGCTTGACATTTTGTCTGATCCATCTACGGTAGGAGTAGTTTTGTTTTTCATAGGATAGTATGAAGTCCAGCGAAAGCTGGTGGTAGTGATAGCAACAGTAGATAGAGTAAGCAGCACACAGACAGAGGGGCCTAGACAACCCCTTGTAGAGCCCGCCACCCATAATTGGCGGGCTCTTCTCTCTCACCAGTAAATAATAAACTGGTTTTTGGTCTTGTGTATCTGACGAGATGTGTCAGGTTGGGGGTATGTCCAATATGCATCTGATTCCACCGAGGGGGCGGAGGGCGCCCCGCATTGTGCGGGAAAAAGTTGAGAGCTGCTACCACGTGGTGAGCCGCATCAATTGGCGGGCGTTTGTGCTCGGTGAGACGGAGAAGGAGGCTTTCCGGGATCTGCTCAGGCGGGTGGCGGGCTTTTGCGGGGTGGATGTGCTCACTTTTGCCATCCTCGACAATCACTTCCACCTGCTTGTGCGGGTGCCGGGAACGGTGGGTGAGCTGAGCGATGGCGAGCTGCTGGAGCGCGCCGCCCTGATCTACGGCAGTGAGCGCAAACACCAGCCGTTATCGCTTTTCCGTATCGGGCTGGCTCTGCAGGCGGGCGGGGAGGTGCGCACGCGGATGCGGTCTCTGCTGATGGAGCGAATGGCTTCGCTGCCGATGTTTGTGAAGCTGCTCAAACAGCGCTTTTCAATCCTCTTTAACCGCGCCCATGACCGCGTGGGCACTCTCTGGGAGGACCGCTTTCATAGCGTGCTCGTGGAGGATTCGGCGGCCGCATTGCGGGCGGTGGGGGCCTATATTGATCTGAATGCGGTGCGGGCGGGGATCGTGGGGGATCCGAAGGACTACCGCTGGAGCGGTTACGGAGAGGCCGCCGGGAGTCGGCTGGGGCTGAAGGGATATCGTCTCTTTGCGCACTTGGCGGGGAAGCATGCGGAATCGTTGGAACAGGTGGCAGCGGCGTATCGGCGCTATCTCTATGTGGCGGGCAGTGCCCCAGGGAAAGGGGCGGTGTTTGGCAAAGAGGAGATTGAGGCGGTCCTGCAAGCGGGCGGCGAGCTTTCCAGAGCCCAGTTGCTGCGTTGCCGCCTGCGCTACATGACGCGCGGAGCCGTGATCGGCACGAAGGCCTTTGTAAGTCGCTGGATGGGCCGAGGGGCGGGTAAGCAAACGGCGGCCAACGGTGCGTTGCAGGCTGCTTCCGCAGAGGGTGAGGATCTGTTGGGCGACGGTCTTTGCGCAGGCCGTCCCAGGATTGATTGAGGACCGTCCGGAGCCGTCTGCTGAGGCGAAGGGTTGATGGGATGTCGGGAAAAAAGGGCGGAATTGAATTGTCATCAAAGCGGGGTGCGATTCGCTAGGAGGTTTTTCCGGCGGGGGATTACCCGTCTAACCAAGGTAGCAAAATGTCGAACGAAACCTATGATTTGGTGGTGATTGGCGGAGGCCCCGCAGGCTACGCCGCAGCCATTCGTGCCGGGCAACTGGGCAAGAAGGTGGCCTGTGTCGAGTTGGAACGGGCGGGCGGGACCTGCCTGAACTGGGGTTGCATTCCCTCCAAGGCTCTGCTGAAGGCGGCGGAGATTGTCGCTAGCATGAAGGAAGCCAGCGAGTTCGGCATCAATGTGGGGACGCCGGATGTTGATTTTGCGAAGGTTATGCAGCGATCGCGCACCGTTGCGGGGACCATGGCCAAGGGCATTGAATACCTTTTCCGGAAAAACAAGGTGGACTTCGTGCAAGGCCGCGCGCGGATCTCGGTGCCCGGCATCATCGAGATCGTGGAAGGTCCCGACAAAGGCGTCTTTTTGAAGACCGAGCGGACCCTCATTGCCACGGGCTGCCGGGCGCGCCGTCTGCCGGGCCTGGAGGTCGACGGCAAACACGTGATGACGAGTCGTGAGGCGCTCGTGATGAAGCAACAACCCAAGTCCATCGCCATTATCGGTGCCGGGGCTATCGGGGTTGAGTTTGCTTACTTTCTCAACACCCTCGGCACGGAAACGATTCTCATTGAAATGATGGACCGTGTCGTGCCGGTGGAGGATGCCGATATTTCCGAGGCGCTCGCGCGCTCCTTCCGCAAACAAGGCGTGAAGATCCACACGGGCACGAAGGTCGAAAACGTCGCCGTTCAGAAAGACGGGGTGAAGATGACTCTCGTGAAGGACGGCAAGAAAGAGACGCTCGAAGTCGAAGCGGTTCTGCTCTCCATCGGCGTGGAAGCGAACACCGAAGGCCTGCTTTCGAGCCGGGTGCGCCTGGAAATGGACCGCGGCTACATCACGGTGAACGAGCGCTATGAGAGCAGCATCCCGGGCATCTACGCGGCGGGCGACATCATCGGGCCGCCCTGGCTTGCACACGTGGCCACTTATGAGGCCGTGCAAGCCGTCAACGGCATGTTTGGTCACAGTCAACCCAAGCGTGTGCATCACTTCCCCGGTTGCACCTACTGTCACCCGCAGATCGCCAGCGTGGGCTACACCGAAGCCAAGGCCAAGGAACTCGGCCTTGACTACAAAGTGGGCCGCTTCCCCTTCTCCGCCTCCGGCAAAGCCGTGGCGATCAATCAGCCGGAGGGTTTCGTGAAGCTGATTCTCGATTCCAAATACGGCGAGATCCTCGGTGCCCACATCATTGGAGAAAATGCCACCGAGCTGATCACGGAATACGTTCTCGCGCAGAAGGCCGAGATCACGGCCGAGGAAATCCACGCCACGATCCACGCGCACCCGACGATGAGCGAGGCGCTTGCCGAGGCCGCCGGTGCGGCTTTCAACGAAGCCATTCATATTTAATCAACAATTCCCGATTTTCCTATGTCCCAACCCCCGCCCCCCCCCGGCCAGCCACGCGAGTTAAACCTGCAAAAGACAGCCGAGCAGTTCATGCTCGGGCTCCAGCGTCATTTCGATATGCTCGCTTTTAATCTCGCTTCACGCGCCTGCGTGACCGAGGACCTCTACAAGGCAACGATCCGTGCTCCGCGTATCATGCCGGTCGCGCAAGCGCACCAGAACTTCGAGCAGCTCCAGGCCTACTCGCGCGATCTGCTCTTTTGCCAGGTGGTGAACGACAACCTCAACCTCTGTATGGCAGCCCTTAACCAGATGCACATTTTCCTGGGCGCGGTGAAGCTGCAAAAGGCGCACGGAAACTTCGGGCAGGAGGCGCAACAGCAACTCCAGCAGCTCCAGCAAAGCTTCGTGCAGGCTCCGCTGGACCAGAAGTTCAACCACCTCGAGGAGGATTACGGTATCATGTGCGAGCTGGAAGACACCGTGACGTCTTTTGGTTTTTGCCTGCAGGCGCTCACGCAACAGGGCGGCATCGTGCGCGCGGCCCAGCTCGATGACTCCGGCGAACTGGCCCTCGAACTCAAAGCGGCGGGCGAAAGCACCACCTTCAATGTTGTCGGCGGCAGCTCTCCGGCGGAGCTGGAAACGCAGCGCATGGTCTTCCGCGATGGCGACAAAATCACCTTCACCGACCTGCAACTGCAAGGCCTCATCGTCACCGTATCCATTTTCGCCCATCAGCTTTTCAGCGCCGTGTCCCGTTACGCGCGCGAAAACCACCCTCATCCATGAGCCCTGGCCTGGATCTCCGCACAGGCGCGCGCCTGCTCTTCCAAGGGGATTCGATTACCGACTGCGGACGCTCCCCCCGCGATGAGGAAGTGCCGCCCAACACCGGCCTCGGCGCGGGTTATCCGTTGATTCTTTCTTCGCAGCTCCTCGAACGCCTTCCGGCAAAACGCCTCGAATGTTTCAATCGCGGGATCAGCGGCAACCGCATTGTCGATCTCTATGCGCGCTGGCGCATCGATGCGATCAAGCTCCGCCCGGACATCATCAGTATCCTCATCGGGGTCAACGATACTTGGCACGCGTTCAAGCGCGACAACGGGGTGGAAGTCGACCGCTACGAGCAGATCTTCCGCCTCCTTCTCGATTACACCCGTGCGCAATTGCCGGAGACGCGCCTGGTTCTCCTCGAACCCTTTGCGCTCCTCACGGGGGAAGTGCAGGCGGAGTGGATCGCGGAAATGAAGTTGCGCCAGGAAATTGTCGCCCGCCTGGCGGGCGATTTCTCCGCCATTTTTGTGCCTCTGCAAAAACCCTTCGAGATCGCTGCCGCCGACACCGGCCCGACCTATTGGTTGCATGACGGCGTTCACCCCACGCCCGCCGGCCACGCCCTTATCGCGCGCGCCTGGCTCCGCGCAACCGGTCTGGGCGAAGCATAACTTTTCCTCTATCCGTGCCTCGTGGCCGGAGAGCCTGTTCCTCGGGACCCGCTCACGGGGCGCCTTCGGGGATAAAGTCCATTTGCGCCTGCCATAGTCGGGCGTAGTGGCCGTTGCCGTGGAGGAGGGTGTCGTGATCGCCTTGTTCGATGATGCGGCCGTGCTCCATGACGACGATTTGATCGGCTTTGCGCACGGTCGAGAGGCGGTGCGCGATGACGAGCACGGTGCGGCGGGCCATGAGGTTTTGGAGGGCTTCCTGGATGAGTTTTTCAGTGATCGTATCGACGCTGGCGGTGGCTTCGTCGAGGATGACAAAGGGCGGGTTTTTTAGGAGGACGCGGGCGATGGTGAGGCGTTGTTTTTCCCCTTGCGAGAGGCGGATACCTTTCTCGCCGATGTTGGTGTCGAGGCCCTCGGGAAGGGCTTGGACAAAGTCCCATGCGCAGGCTCCGCAGAGGGCGTCGATGACGTCGGTCTCGGAGGCGTCTTCGCGGGCGAGGAGCATGTTGTCGCGGACGGTGCCCTCGAAGAGAAAGGGGTCCTGGGCGACGTGGCCGACATGGGCATGGAGCTGATCGAGGTCGATATCGCGGATGTCGGTGCGGGAGATGCGGACGCTTCCGCCGGTGACGTCGTAGGCGCGCATGGCGAGGTTGGCGATGGTGCTCTTGCCGGCACCGGTGTGGCCGACGAGGGCGGTGACTTTCCCTGGGGGGAGGACCAGTTGCAAGGCGTTGAGGACCTCGGGTCGGCCCGGATAGGCGAAATCGACTTGGTCGTAGACCACCTCCACAGGTCCGGCGGGGAAGTCCACCGGCTGCGGGGCGTTTTGGATTTCCACGGGGGCGTCGAGGATTTCAAAGACGCGTTCACCGGAGGCGCGCCCGGCGGCGAGCATGTGGTTGATCCCGTGAAGTTGCCCGATGGGGCCGTAGAGCATGTTGGCGTAGAGGAGGAAGGAGACGAGCTGGGGGAACCCGAAATCGGCCTCGCCGCGCATGATGAAATAGCCCCCGAGCCCAATGACGGCAACCGTGCCCATGTTGGTGAGGAAGGTGGTGCCGGGGTTGTAGACGGCCCAGCGATACATCGCCCGGAGGGTGCGCTGGCGAAGGAGGCCGGCGCGTTCCTCGAAGCGGCGGCATTCGCGCTCCCCGAGCCCAAAGGTCTGGATGAGGCGGTTGCCCTGGATATCTTCGACAAGGAGGCTGTTGAGGTCACCCGCTGATTCCCGGACCCGTTTCCAATAAAGGCGCGAGCCTTTGGCGTAGAAGTAGCCGAGGACGAGAAGGATGGGTACGGGGAGGAAGACGAAGGCCGCGAGGAGGGGGTTTTTGATGAGAAGGATGGTGGTGGCTCCGATAATCATAACGAGGGCGCGCCCGCCCATTTCGGAGCCGTCAAGGAGGGCGCGTTCGACATTGGAGACGTCTTCGATGACGCGGGAGGAGATTTCCCCGCTCTTGCGCTGGTCGTAAAACGAGACGGGGAGGGCGAGGAGTTTGCGGTGGATTTCCCGCCGCATATCGAGGAGGACGCGTTGCTCAAGGGTGTTGTTGATGAGAATGCGGAAGCCGTTGAGGAGCTCGGATCCAAAGAAGAGCCCGGCGATGAGGGCGGTGCCGAGGAGGAGATTGCGGGTGGAGGAGCCGGACTGGATATCTTCGAGAATCCACTCTACGGCAGAGGGGATGGCGAGGGCCACGAGGGTCATGCCGATGGCGATACCCTGCATGCCCCAGAAAAGGGCTTTGTAGCGGGTGAAATATTTGGCAACGCGGAAAATAACGTTCATAGGAAAAGGAAACACGGAAGCAGCCGGGAAGGAGCCGACGGGAGTGTGCTGAATAGAAGGCGCGGATGGGCGGAGGGTCAATGCCCGGCAGAAGTTTGGCACAACGAAGCTGATGCAATGTTCAGAAATAAAAAGTTGACATGTCGCATTTTTTCCCGTGTGAGGACATGAGCGAGGGCGGGTGTTGAAGGTCTCGATATTCAGGGCTGCCGTGTTACCAAGAGACGATTGGAACCGGTGGGTCTGAATCGATATGGGGTTTCTTTCGAAAATCCGCTGCCGCTGAGAGGGAAATGGCGATAATCGCGGATGTGAAGAAAGGGTCCTGAGGGTCCTGAAAAGGTCTCCATCGGGTGGGACAAAATCTCTGAGCAGATGGAGCTGATCAGGGAGGTGGGGGGTCATGCTTCGACACGGCTGAGATCTTCGCAGGCCAGCGTGAAAGCGATTCAGAGGGAGGTGGGACGGAATGCTGGAACGCTGGAAGCGTAAGTCCCCAGGGGGTAGCGGGCAGGAGCCACTTCCCTGAGAATCAGCTCACCCGGCCCGCGAGAGGGCGAACATGGCGATCCCGGCGGCGACGGAGGCGTTGAGGCTGTTGATGCGACCGAACTGATCGAGGCGCAGGAGGGTTTGGGCGGAGTTGAGAATGTATTGGCCGACGCCGCGATCCTCTCCGCCGATGACAAGGAGCAGTTTCTCCGGCGGTTGGGCGGCGAAGGTGCGCAGGTCTGCGGTGCCCTTGGCGTCGAGTGCGGCGATGTGGTAGCCTTTTTCGAGGGCGATCTGGGCGTAGCGGTTGGCCGCGCAATCGCGGGCGATGCGCATGTGCTCCACGGCACCGGCGGATACTTTCACCACGCTGGGGTAGATCTCCGGCACCCCCTTGATGGGCAGGAGGCACTCGTGAAATCCAAAAACCTCAGCGCTGCGGAGGATGGCCCCGACATTTTGCGGGTCTTCCACGTTGTCGAGGAGGAGCACGCGGTTGGCCGTGAAGAGCTCGCCGTGGGGGGTGTAGGGGTAGAGAGATGTGCGCAGCACGATGCCCTGGTGCTCGCGCGAACCACAGAGCTGTTGCAGGCGGCCCTTGTCGGTGAACTCGATAGGGATGTTGTTTTCGGTGAGCTTGGAGGCGAGCTTGGAGAGCCGCCCGCTGCCCGCCGTGGCCTCGTTGAGGTAGGCCCCGAGGATGTTCCGCCGCCCGGCGAAGAGGGCCTCGAAGGCGGGGTTGAGTCCGTAGAGAAATTCTTTGCTGGCGCGCGCCATAGAGCTGTCCGGGCGCGTCATTCCACGGTGACCGACTTGGCCAGGTTACGCGGCTTATCGACGTCGCAACCGCGGGCAACGGCGATGTGGTAGGCGAGCATCTGCAAGGGCACGGAGAAGAGGGTGGGTTGCACGATTTCGTTGGCGTCGGGAATGTGAATGACATCGTCCGCGAGGCCGGCGGGAAAGTCCTTGCCGGCATTGGTCACGACGATGACGGGTCCGTTACGCGCCTTGATTTCCTGGATGTTGGAGACGACTTTCTTGAAGACCTCTCCTTTGGGCGCGATGGCCACGGTGGGGCACTCGGGGTTGATGAGCGCGATGGGGCCGTGTTTCATTTCCGCCGCCGGGTAGCCTTCGGCGTGAATATAGGAAATCTCCTTGAGTTTGAGCGCCCCTTCGAGGGCCACGGGGAACATCAATTGCCGCCCGAGAAAGAGAAAGTCCGTTTTGTCGGCATACTTTTCCGCCACGGTGCGGATGGCGTCGGCTTGATCAAGGATCTGGCTGACGAGGCCGGGGACGGTTTGGAGGGCGTTGACGATGGCCAGGCCTTCGCTGAAGCTCATGTCCCGCATGCGCCCGAGGTAAAGGGCGAGCATGGCCGCAATGTGGATCTGCGAGGTGAAGGCCTTGGTGGAGGCGACGCCGATTTCCTGGCCGCAGTGTTGATAGACCCCGCCGTCATTTTCGCGGGCAATCGTCGAGCCCACCGCATTGGTGATGCCGAGCACGCGGTATCCCTTGCGCTGCGCCTCGCGCATGGCTTCGAGGGTATCGATGGTCTCGCCGCTTTGGCTGATGGTGAAAACGAGGGTGTTTTTGTCGAGGGGGGCGTTGCGGTAGCGGAATTCGCTGGCGTATTCCACTTCCACGGGGATGCGGGCATATTTTTCAATGAGATACTCGGCCACGAGGCAGGAATGCCAGGCGGTGCCGCAACCAAGGAAGAGAATCCGGTCGATCTGGCGGAGTTCGCGGGGCTCGATGTTGAGGCCGCCGAACTGCGCTGTGCTGCCATCCTGGGAAAAGCGCCCGCGCATGGCGTTTTCCAGAGCGATGGGCTGCTCATAGATCTCCTTGAGCATGTAGTGCGGATAGAGGCCGAGCTCCGCGTCCTCGATGCGCCAATCGACGGTGCTGATGACGGGGTTGACCGAGATCGAGTCGACCGTCGTGATATTGAAATCCTGCGGGGTGAGGTGGACGATCTGTCCGTCGCTGAGGTAGACGACGTTCTGGGTGCGTCCGGCGAAGGCGCTGACATCGCTGCCGATGAGGTTTTCGCCGTTGCCCACGCCAAGGATGAGGGGGCTGCCTTTGCGCGCGCCGAACAGTTCATGGGGGAGGTCGGCGCACATGAGGGCGATGCCGTAGGTGCCCTCAACCTGCATGAGGGCCTGGCGCATCGCGTTGAGAACCCGCGCGGAGGCCGACTGCCCGGTTGGATCCGGCTCGACGGCGTAGCAAAAAGCGATGAGGTTGGCGAGGACTTCGGTATCCGTCTCCGAGTGGAATTGAATGCCCTTCGATTCCAACTCCTTTTTGAGTAAGGCGTAGTTTTCGATGACCCCGTTGTGCACGATGGATATGCGCCCGTCGTCGCTCACATGGGGATGGGCATTGGCGTCGGTCACGCCCCCGTGGGTGGCCCAGCGGGTGTGGCTGATGCCGAGGTCCCCGTCCAGCTCATGAAGCTGGGCGAGCTTGGTCAGCACCTCCACGCGTCCGGTCTTTTTCAGGACCTGAAAGCCATCTTCCTTCCACAGAGCCAAGCCGGCGGAGTCGTACCCACGGTATTCGAGGCGCTTGAGCCCTTCGAGCAAAATGCCACTGGCCCGGTTCTTTCCAACGTATCCGACGATTCCGCACATAATGGGATTGCAAAACAGCAGGGGCCTAGGGATAAAGCAAGTCAAGATGCGGCCCGCCTGCACACCCCGGTACGGGCAGCCGTTTTCTCCGTGTCTCTCCAACCCCCCGGTTTTTCTAATGAAATCCAGAGTCATTTCCGTAATCATGGGAGGCGGCCGCGGCTCCCGGCTCCACCCCCTCACGGCTGAGCGGTGCAAGCCCGCCGTTCCCCTCGCGGGCAAGTATCGACTTGTCGATATTCCGATCAGCAACTGTCTGAACTCGAATCTCAACCAGATTTTCGTTCTCACGCAGTTCAACACCGCTTCCCTGCACCGCCATATTCAGGAGAGCTACAAGTTTGATCCGTTCGGCGGCGGCTTTGTCGACATCCTCTCGGCAGAGCAAACGATCCGCGGGGACAGTTGGTATCAGGGCACGGCCGATGCCGTGCGCCAGAATCTCCACCACTTCGGTGTGGAGGATCACGACCTCGTGCTCATCCTCTCGGGTGACCAGCTTTACCAGCTGGATCTGGAAGGCCTCATCAAGGAACACCGCGATTCCGGCGCGGAGGTGACGATTGCTGCCAAGGCCATGCGCACCACCGAGGTCCATGGCCTCGGGCTGATGCGGGTGGACGAGGGCCAGGCGATCAAGGAATTTGTCGAGAAGCCAACCGATCCGGCCATTATCGAAGGTCTGGCCGTGAGCGATGCGATCTCGGAATCGCTCGGCGGGGGTGCGGACGACCGCTTCGTGCTCGCAAACATGGGCATCTACTGCTTCAACGCGGGAACGCTCAAGAAGAGCCTAGACAACGAATACACCGACTTTGGCAAGGAAGTCATCCCGGATCTCTTGGGCAAGGTGAAGCTGCGCGCCTTCATTTTCCAAGGTTATTGGGAGGATATCGGAACCGTGGCCTCGTTTTTCAGCGCCAACCTCCAGCTGACCGACCCTGTCCCGCCCTACAACTTCTTTGACGAGCAAAAACTCGTCTATACCCGCGCCCGCTACCTGCCGCCGACCAAAGTAAACAGCTGCCGCCTGGACCGCGCGCTCATCGGGGGCGGCAGTATCATTACGGATACGGACATTGCGCACAGCGTCATCGGCGTGCGCTCGGTCATCCGCGACGGCACACAGTTTCGCAGCGTCGTCATGATGGGCTCGGACTCTTACCAATCGGTCGAGGATCTGGAGGAGGACAAACGCCTCGGTCGTCCGCATGTCGGCGTAGGGTGCAATTGCTACATCGAGCACGCCATTATCGACAAAAACGCCCGCATCGGCGATAACGTCCGCCTCAGCCCCGCAGGTAAGCCGGACATGTATCAGAAGGACGGGATTTTCGTGCGCGACGGGGTCCTCATTGTAATGAAAAACGCCGTTGTCCCGGCCAACACCACGATTTGACGGGGCTCAGCGCTTGCCGCGCAGGAGCAGCCCCGCGCCGACGGCGGCCGTGATCACACCGGCGACCATGAGGGCAATCGAGCGGTCGGTGGGCGATCCGGTGATTGATTCCTTGACTGTGGAGACGAGCGACTCGCCCTCCTGATAGCCGTAGTAGGCGAGGATGATACCGACGAGGAGAAGGGCGAGACCGATGATTTTGGAGGGCATGTAAGCAGGGTGGCGATCCTGCCGCGCGGAGGCAAGGGTCGAAGTGCGCTTCCACCGAATTGCGTTTACAGGATGCGGCGCGGGGGGCTAACGTCCCCCGCATGATTTCGGGCTCATCCACCTCCGAACCGACGGGCTCGTCTCCAGCCGAAGGTTCGTTCCTCGCGCGGGTGGCGCAGGCTTTGGAGGAAATCGGAGCGCGACCGACGTGGGACGAGTATTTCATGGGCACGGCCATGCTCATGGCCTCCCGTTCGCCCTGTGAGCGTCTTCATGTGGGCTGCGTCCTCGTTTCCGGGGGAGCGCATCCCAACCGGGTGATTGCGGCGGGCTACAACGGTTTTCTGCCCGGTGCGCCCCATGTCAGCCGGTTGCGTGACGGCCATGAGCAGGGCACCGTGCACGCCGAGCAGAATGCCATCGCCGATGCGGCACGGCGCGGTATCTCCGTGGACGGGGCGACGGTTTATGTCACGCACTTCCCCTGCATCAACTGCGCGAAAATCCTCGCCGCCTCCGGCATAGCCGCCGTCAAGTATTGGCGCGACTACCGTAACGATCCCATTGTTCTTGAAATCCTGCACGAGGCGGGGATCACCGTGACGCATCTCTGAAATTTCCATGCACGCCTACGACCCAGTCTCACCGCCTGATTTGCGCGGAAGCCTCCTTGTGGCCCACCCGGTTTTGCGGGACCCCAACTTTTCGCGCACGATTGTTTTGATTTCGGCCCATTCGCCAGAGGACGGGGCGCTCGGCGTCATCACCAACCGCCCTCTCGGCAAAACGCTCGGCGACCTGAAGGACGAATTTCGCGGAACGACCATCGGCCATGTGCCGGTGTATCTGGGCGGACCGGTGGCGACGAATGAAGTTCTGCTTACGGCGTGGGACTGGGATATCCTCGGCGGCACCTTCCGGCTGCATTTTGGAATCTCGGCGGAAGCGTTGAGCGATCTCGTGCGCGATGAGCCCACGATGCAGGCGCGCGCTTTTCTGGGCTATTCCGGTTGGGGCGAAGGCCAAGTGGAAGGCGAGCTCGCCGAGGATGCCTGGGTCATCGCGCCGCTTGTGCGGGGCTATCTGGAGGGCGAGCCGGGCTCCCTTTGGCGCAAGGTGCTGCGAGCGGAGAAACCCGAACTCACTTTCCTCGCGGATGCCCCGGAGGATCCCACGCTCAATTGAACGGAGGGGGCCGTGGCGCACAGGCGGCGGCGGTGAACCTACTTCAGCTCGTCGGCGAGATCTTCGAGCGGATAGCTCCAGATTTCGCTCAGGGTGGGGTGATACCAGTGGACTTTCAGGAGATCGGCGGGTTTAGCCCCGAGCGCCACGGCCACCGCCATGGAATGGATGAGTTCGCCACCATCTTTCCCCACGCACTCGGCTCCGACCAACTTACCTGTCTTGCGGTCGGCCCAGGCGCGCACGTAGCCCGCTTTGGCCTCCATCACGATGGATTTGCCGTGGTCGTCGAAGGGAAACTCTGCAATGGCGAGATCCATGCCCGCCTCCTTGGCCTCGGCCAGCGGCAGGCCCGCCTCCGCCACCTGAGGGTCCGTGAAAATTACGCTCGTGCGGATGCCGTAATTGACAGGTTGCGTAGGCAGCCCGAGGGCATGGCAGGCCGCCACTTCACCCTGCATGATGGCGATGTGCACGATTTCGTAGGGCCCGGCGACGTCTCCGGCGGCGTAGATGCGCGGGTTGGTGGACTGCTGGTAGTCGTTTGTCTCGATTTGCCCGCCGGGTGTCTGTCGCACCCCCGCCGCATCCAGATCGAGACCACCGACGTTGGGCTCGCGCCCGAGGGCATTGAAGATGTGCGCGCCTCTCGCCGTGTGCTTTTCTCCCGCGTGCTCAAAGCTCACGACAAACTCACCCGTTGCCGCATCGTGTTCGATGCCGCTGATGCGGGTGCCCGTGTAGAGGTCCATGCCCTCTTTGCGGAAAACGTCTTCAATGGTCTGAGATGCCTTGGGTGAAGCTTCTTTGAGGATATGGGGGCTGCGTTGGATCTGGGTCACCCGCACACCCAGGCGCAGGAGGTATTGCGCGAGTTCACAGGCCACCACCCCGCCCCCGAGCACGATGAGCGATTCCGGCAGGTGATCCAGTTCCAGAATGTCGTCGCTTGTCCAGGGCTTTGCTTCGCGCAGGCCGGGAATGGCGGGAAACTGCGGTTGCGAGCCCGTGGCGATGACAAAGTGATCGGCCGTGAGGGTGCGCCCGCTGTCCGCGAGGCGAAGGGTCTGCGCATCGAGGAAGCTCGCCCGTTCGCGGAAGAGGGAAAAGCGGTCGGATTCCAACTGGCCCGCCCGATACTCCTGAAACTCCGCCACCATGCGCCGCTTCCGCTCGCGCAAAGCGGGCATATCCACGCGCGCTTCCGGAATCTTGAGACCGAAGAGAGGGGCGTTTTGCGCCAGGTGAAGCACTTCCGCCGAGTAGATGACTGTTTTCGAGGGCATGCATCCCCGCAGAATGCACAGGCCGCCCAGTTCCTCCGCCGAGTCGACGATAGCCACCCGCTGGCGGGCCGTGCGGGCGGTGCGGGCGGCGGCAAATCCGGCGCTTCCGCCTCCGAGGACGATGAAATCAAAGTGCTCTGTCATGGGGGGGAGCGTAGGTCGGCTGGCCCCCAACGGTCAATCTTTCGCCTTCGCCTTTTCCAACTGGTGGCGGATGGCCTGAAGCTCCGCCTGGTGCGCCTTGGTTGCTTCCGGGTAGGCCAGCGGCAGTTTCCGCAGGTTTTCCACAATCACATGCGAAATGAGCAGGCGGGCGTTGCGCTTGTCATCGGCCGGAATCACAAACCAGGGCGCGGCGGTCGTCGAGGTGTGGGTAAGGCATTCTTCGTAGACCCGCTGGAAGGTTTTCCAACTGGAACGGCTCTCGATGTCCGCCTTGGTCAGTTTCCAGTTTTTATCGGTGTCGTCGATCCGGCTGAGGAAGCGCGCGCGCTGCTCCTCATAGGAAAGGTGAAGGAAGAATTTGAGGGTCACGGTGCCATTGCGGCGCAGATAGTCCTCAAAGTGGTTGATGTCCGCGTAGCGTTCCTCCCAAAAATTGGGCCGGTCGCGGCATTCGTCCGGCAGCCGCTGCGCATCGAGAATTTTTGGCTCGGCCTTCACAATGAGCACTTCCTCGTAGTAGGAGCGGTTGAAGATCCCGATGCGGCCACGCTCCGGCGTGCGCTTGTGCACCCGCCAGAGAAAATCGTGGTCCAGCTCCTCGCTGCTCGGTTGTTTGAAGCTGAAGACCTGACAGCCCTGGGGATTCACGCCCGAGAACACGTGCCGGATGGCCCCGTCCTTTCCCGCCGCATCCATCCCCTGGAAAATCAGGAGAAGGGCGTATTTGCCGTGGGCATACATCACCCGCTGCAGATCGGACAACTCGCTCACATGCTCTTCCAACAGGCCCTTGTAATGCTTTTTCGAGCTGTAGACGGATCTGATTTTGGTTTTTCGTTTGCTTAAGGAGAGAGGGGCACCGGGGGTGACGGCGAGGGTTTGCGGATCAAGGGGGATGTTCATGTTTTTGCCTGGTTGCGGGTGGGGTTGAGCGGATGGAAGTGCCGGTAAAAGGCCTTTTCAATTTCCGCGATGATGAAGACACCGAGACCGATGCCGAGAGGAATCAGCCAGTGGCGGCCCTCCAGGGGCCGGGAGCCGAAAGCGGTGTTCATGAAGGGGGCGTATACGAAGATCAGCTGCAGGATCGCCAGCACTCCCACCGCTCCCAGAGCCACGCGGTTGCGCCAAAGTCGCCCGCGCGGAAAACTCGCCTCCCGCAGATAGCGGCTGTTGAAGAGGTAAAAGACCTGGCCGGCGACGAGCACATTCACCGCGACGGTGCGGGCCAGTTCGAGGGGCATGCCGAGGCGCTTCTCAATAAGAAAGACGGTCACCGTGGCGGCCCCGATGAGGACCGAGATAAAGCCCATTCGCCAGATGAAGTAACCGCCGATGATGGGACTCCGGGGATCCCGTGGCGGACGTTTCATGAGACCGGGTTCCGAGGGCTCGAAAGCCAGAGCAAGGGCCAGGGTCACCGCTGTGACCATGTTCACCCAGAGGATTTGCACAGGCGTGAGGGGCAGGGCAAAACCGGCGATAATCGCGACCAGGATGACGATGGCCTCCGCACCGTTTGTCGGGAGGATGAAGAGAATCGATTTGCGGAGGTTGTCGTAGATCTTGCGCCCCTCTTCCACCGCCAGCTCGATGGAAGCGAAATTGTCGTCCGCGAGGACGATTTCCGCAGCCTCTTTGGTGGCCTCGGTTCCTTTGATTCCCATCGCCACGCCCACATCCGCGCGCTTCAGGGCAGGGGCGTCGTTGACCCCGTCTCCCGTCATGGCCACCACTTCCCGCCGGGCCTGGAGGGCGCGCACGAGGCGAAGTTTGTGCTCCGGACTGGTCCGGGCGAAAATGTCGTTTGCCTGCGCCAGCTCTTCCAGCCGGGCATCGTCCGCCGCTTCCAGTTCGTCTCCCGTGACGGCGTGCTCCCCGTCGCCAATGCCCATTTCGAGGCCGATGGCTTTGGCTGTTTCCGCATGGTCTCCGGTGATCATTTTCACACGGATACCCGCCTCCTTGCAGATCTTGATCGCCTGGATCGCCTCCGGCCGCGGAGGATCAATGATGCCCGCGAGGCCCACAAAAATGAGGTCCCCGTCGAGGTCATCCGGAGAGAGGTCCGTGAGGCCCTCCGGCGCGGGTTTGTAGGCACCGGCGAGGACGCGCTGCCCCGACTGGGCGAGTTCGCGGATAGCCTCCTCCCAAAAGGCCCTATCGAGGTCTTCCGTCTCGCCATCGGGGCGCAGCTGCTTACCGCAACGATCGAGGAGCCGGTCGGGTGCCCCTTTCATGAAGACACCGCGTCCGCCACCGGGAAGGTCGTTGAGGGTGGCCATGAACTTCGATTCGGATTCAAAGGGCACCACGGCGATGCGCTCATAGGCGTCCGCCTCCGTTCCCGCCTTCAGCGCGAGGGTGCGCAACGCGCCTTCGGTGGGTTCGCCGTTGAGGATCCATTGGCCGCCGTCCTCGCGCACATCGGCATCATTGCACACCGCAAAAATTTCCAAGAGCCGCTGCACATCTCCCTGTTCGGTTAGATCCAGGGGGCTGCCCGATGGGTCCTGGATCTCCCCTTCGGGTGCGTAGCCGGTCCCCGCCACGGAAAAGCGGTCGCTACGGGTGCGCACGACGCGCACGGTCATTTCGTTGCGGGTGAGGGTACCGGTTTTATCTGAGCAGATGACCGTGACCGAGCCCAGCGTCTCCACCGCCGGGAGTTTCCGGGTGATGGCGTTGCGCCGGGCCATGCTCTGCACGCCAATCGCCAGCGTGATCGTGAGGATGGCCGGCAAACCCTCGGGGATCGCTGCCACGGCAAACCCGATGGAGGCAAAAAACAGCTCGTCGAGGGTGTATTCATGAAAGACATACCCGAAGCCAAACATCCCCACCGCCATGAGGATAATGATGCCGGAAAGCACCTTTCCAAACCGGCGCATTTGGATCGTGAGGGGCGTATCCAGTTTCTCCACCTCCGCGATCATGGTGTTGATCTTGCCGATCTCGGTTTTCGATCCGGTGGCCACGACAACCCCCGCCCCCCGGCCTGCGGCCACAAGCGAACCCGAGAAGGCCATCCCCACGCGGTCGCCCACGGGGGTCCCTTGCCCCACGGCTTCGGCCGATTTTTCCGCGGCCACCGACTCTCCGGTGAGGGCGGATTCCTCGATCCGCAGATTGGTTGCTTCGAGGAGGCGGATGTCGGCGGGCACACGGTCACCCGAGCGCAGGCGCACGTAGTCGCCCGGCACCAGGGTCGCCGCCTCCACTTCCTGCCACTCCCCGCTCCGGCGCGCCTGCGCGTGCAGGGAGAGCATCTTACGGATGCCTTCGAGGGCTTCCTCCGCTTTGCCCTCTTGGACGAACCCGATAATGGCATTGATCACCACGACCGCCAGGATCACGCCCGTATCAATCCAGTGCCCCAGCAGCGCCGTGATGATCGCAGCCCCAATCAGTATGTAGATCAGGACGTCGTGGAAGTGCTTGAAGAAACGCTTGAGCAGGCCCTCCATCTCTGCTGCGGGGAGCTCATTCGGCCCCACCGTCTCCAGGCGCTTGACCGCCTCTTCTTCGGAAAGTCCCGTTCGCGCAGTACGCAATCCCTCCAGGACAGTTTCTTCCGGGAGCGTTTCCGGATCACGAATATCATACGACATAGGAGAGAGTTTCTCCATTTCCATCCTCTTCGTCAATGGAAGCTATTCCCCATATAATAATTTAAAAATCAAATTAAGCTTGACGCGAAGCGCATGGAGGGAAGAGGTTGGGATTCATGAACTATGCGGTGAGGTTGAAGCGTTTGGTAGCGGGTCA
>JAFIGE010000195.1 GCA_020831585.1 Opitutales bacterium
GTCTGGTGGGGCGGTTTCGGGCGCTCTATGGTGGGACGCGTTGCGCTTCGCTGGGCTTGGATGCGGATGATTTGGAGGTCATTCTGAAGAAGAATGGGGACTCGGCCGAGGGCATCCGGCGACGCCTGAAGGCGCGGATGGGGGATGTCTCCGTGTTTATGCGGGAGGTGAAGACGCGCTTTACTTTGTGGTATAATCGGAAGCACGACACGGTGGGGACTTTCTGGGCGGAGCGGTTTCGCAGTGTGATCGTGGAGGCGGATACGGCGGCGCAAAGGATGGTGGCGGCTTATATCGATTTGAATCCAGTGCGGGCAGGGCTGGTGGAGGATGCGGGGAACTATGGTTTCAGTGGGTTCGGGGAGGCGTGCGCAGGTGGCAGGGCGGCGCGGCGGGGAATCGCCCGGGTCGAGGGCAAAGCGACTTGGACGACCCAATGGCACGAGCGCTACCGTGCACGGTTGTGCAGCCGGATGGGTCCGGATATGCGACCTCGCCTTGGAGATGACCCGGGAACTTCCAGAAAGGCTGAGGGTGAAGATAGGCGAGGTGCCATTGTGGAAGGATCGGGGCTTCTCTCGAAGATCCGTGCTTTCAGCGAGAGCTGGGTGGTCGGTTCGGTTTCCTGGGTAGAGAGCTTTTGCACGGCCAACGGCTGGTTGGGCTTTCGGAAGGGAAGGAAGCCCAAAGCGGTCGTTCAAGACGGCGGGGCTGATTTCACGAAGATCGCGACCGCCCCCAAACGCAACTAAGGGCTTTTCCGAAAATCGTCGATTTGGGCAGCATTGCTGCCTTCTTCCCTTTTGGAACCGCTGATCCTTGGTTTGCAGACTGAGCCCTTCGGATTCCGAGCCAGACGGATTGAGGGCGAATGTGTCCGTGCGGATCTGGTCGGTGGGCATCACGCGGTGGGAGTCAAAGGTGCCGCGGTTCATGGTTCCGCGTGACGGCTCGAACGCGATCCGTTCACCCTACAGTGCCATAAACACGCTCCACATTCACACATCGCCCAAAAGAATAATGCTCAAATTCAGTCATTTTTATCCCAATCGGGGGTATCTGTTCATGCTGCATTGCGGTATTCTTTGAAAGATGGGCGGGCGGAAATTCATCGGCTGATAATTCCTGAATCGAACGGACACCAGGCGCTTTGGGCCCTCTCCCATTTAACAACGCATCCATTACCCAAAACAAAATACAAAATCCATGATCAAATCCAAACAACTCCTCACCTCTTTTCTCGCACTGGGCCTCTCCGCTGGTCTAGCCAGCGCGCAGGTTATTCTTATCGATTTTAACAGCACGACGAATGTGGTCACCTCTCCTGATGGAAACGGCAACCAGTGGAACACGGTCAGCAATCTCAGTGGATTGAGTAACCTGTCCAACACCTCCGGCGGAAACACAGGGATTGGAATCGCCTTCGGAGGGGATAGCTTCCAAACCTCAACGGCCGATACACAATGGTCGGCTGCGGGGCCTGCTCGTTCCGGCCAGCCCTCCTGGATCGCCGGTGATTCCTTCAATGCTTTGGAATACCGGTTTTTTCAGTCTCAAAACAGGACGTCCACAATAATTATATCGGGCCTCGATGTGAACCTGACTTATGACTTGGAACTGGTGGCCGCAACGAGGGCTAACGGAACCTCCCGGGCAACGATGTATAATATACAGGGGGCAAACTCCACCGGCGGCAACCAATCAGGCAATGATGTCGGGAGCATTGTACCCACCAATGGTCTAAATGGAGATCCCTTGCCTTGGATCAACTACAGTAGTTTCTCATCCAGCGCTGACAGTTTTGGATTTGGATTTTATCCGAATGCCACGGAGACCAATACGGATGCGCCCAGTGACGGTTGGATCAGCTGGTCCGGTGTCGCTCCGACTTTAGATGGCAACATTGTCATCCACATCAGTTCTCAGACCAACTCCAGCAGTAGCCGCATGGCAATCAATACCATGCAAATCACGGCCATCCCCGAGCCCTCGACCTACGCCGCCATCTTCGGCCTTCTGGGCCTGGGTTTCGCCTTCTGGGTCCGCCGTCGCAGGGCCTGAGGCCTCCCCGCGCACAGGAACATCCCTTTCTTATGCAGGATCAAAAGACGACGTAGGGAGTCGTCGTTTCGATAGAGGCCCTTCCGGAGATTTCCGGAGGGGCCTTTTTTTATTCCCCAAAAGGGTGGTTCTCAACCGGTCAACCCCAGTCTCCCCAATCAGCCAGAGTGCAAACGCCGGGTGTCCTTTCCATGCCGGTTGAGGGACCGTTTGCGGAACCCGGTGATCCGGAATGAGGATGGTGACTTCACAGCAGCCGCCGCTGACTTTAATGTTACAAAGTTATTTTCATCGCTCCGGCCTCATTGAGGCATAAAGCTAAACATTCTTAAATCCCCCGATACAAGATTCTCCCCCCGGTTGCGCCCAACCCAACTTCTATTCCATGCAAAACTCCTCTCCCCTGTCCCTTTCGCGCTCTCTTGGACTGGCCTTCTGCTCGGTGGCGGCGATTCTGGTCAAGCCAATCCTGGCCGCCGATCCAGTCGATCACCCCTACCACCTCTCAGCCTCCTCCTACCTCGGCGACTTGAGCGACGATAATGAAGTCATGGGCGTGCGCGTCCTCGCCGACGGCACGCTCGCGGTGGCGGCGCTCATTGGAGAAGCGCAACCGAAGAACCGGGGGGCGGCTGAACCCGTCACCCCTATCCTTCTTAACGGGGCCACGGAACAGACGCCGGGTGTAGTCCTCCGCCTCACGCAGGACGGACGGGAGATCCTTTCCGTCACGCGCGTGGCCAATAACATCCGTGACCTTGAAATTGATGCCGACGACAACCTTTACCTGGCCGCCGGTTTGGACGGTCTCCTCGTCCTCAATGCGGCGGCGGATATGATCCTTGCCCAGCGCCAGGCGGGACAGTTCGTCAAGCGGGTGACGACGAGCCCAACGCGCGTGGCCACGCTCGTGCCCGACAGCATTGCCAATGCCCATATTCAACCGGGCCCGGGCGATATCACCCTCTACACCCGCAGTGATCTGGTTGCGCAGTGGACGGCGCGCGGGCTGCGCCACACGCTCGATATTGCCATCGACGACGATTCGCAGACGGTTGCCCACATCGGCTGGCGGCAAGCCACTGCATGGCAGCAGGACAGCAACGGCGTCCTGCCCGTGCAGATATCCTACTTGCGCGGACTTGATTTCAATGGCGCGGAAAAGTGGCTGAACTACGACTGGTCAACAAACCCGGATATCGACGGAAATCCCATGGAGTTCGACCCCGTCACCGGCCTTGTCCTCATCACCAATCCACGTTTCCTCAACTCCACGGGTCAGCCCACGGGCGAGGTGGACGCGCTCGGACGCCCGCTCTACAGCTTTCTCAACAACATGGCCGATACGCGCGGCTACCGCCTCATCCGGGGAGAGGACGGCTACTTCTACGGCGGCTTTGAATGCGCCGGGGGCAACCACATCTTCCGCCGTCAGGGGCAGAACGATCCCTCGCTGCCCGGCTTCCGGGAAAATACCCCGCGCGCCGGGGGCGACTTCTTCAATGAGTTCATCAATACGGGGGCGAGCCACAAGACCTTCATCGGACGCTATGAGCCTGCCACGGGCGAGCGCGTGCGCGGCAACCAGTTCAACACTCTCATCGAAGTCGGCAGCGGGCTGCGGGCCAATGCCCTCTTCATGCGCCAGGGCGGCCTATTCGTCGATGCCGACGGGCGGCTCTACTTCGGCGGGGCCGCCGCCTCCGGCCTGCCCCTGCCCGGCAACACCGCCCGCCCGCCCATGGAGGGCCAGGTTTCCCTCGAACCCTTTGGCGTGACGACCAACGAAGGCGGGGCTTTCCTTTGGGTCGTCGACAACGACATGGCCACGCGCCTTTTTGTCGGGCGCACGGGCGCGGGCTCCACCCGATCCGTCCACGCCCGCGTGCCCACGGGCGCGACGGCACCCGTCATCGCCTGGGGTGGCCGCGCCGCCCTCACCCGGCCCATGCACGTTTTCAACGCCATCCAGCCCCAGCCCGGCTATGGTGAAAACGACGGTTTCTTTGCTGTGCTCGGCGGAGATGCAGTGGGAGGCGGAGACGGTCGCTTTGTTTTTTCCTATGGGGGCAGCGGGGTCGATTACGTGACCTCCAGCACGAGCCTTCGCGGCACATCCCCGACCCAGCGCACCGGCACATTCGATGGTCAACCCGTGCACATCACCGAGTATGCCTTCAGCGAAACCCTGCCCCTGAACCCGCCCGCACCCGGATACACCGGCCCGGCCTTCTTCGGCGGCATCCGGGGAATTCGCTCCGAGGGGGGCAGCTTCAGCTTCGGCAACAATGCCTATTCCGGCTCACGCACCAACATCCGCATCCAGACAAGCAACGTGCGCAGCCAGGCTATCTATCTTTTCACCCGTGAGTCTTTCAACGGTATCGGCCTAGACGATACACTGACCTTCGATGGCGACAGCTTCCTCATGCTCAACGAGGGCTCGGGCGGGGCCATCACCGGGGGTCACTGGGTCGTGCGCGATGGCGACACCCTCTACGTCTCCGAAGAGGGCACCGGCGGCCGCATTCTCGGCTTTGAAAGCTCGGTGGACAACGGACGATGGGCCGCGCTCGCCTACGATCCGGATGATCCCCTCGATTTTGAGATTCCCGAATCAACCGTCTATGCGACTCATGTCTTCACCGATGTGACCGCAGTGGGCTTTCTGCAATACCGTCCCGAGTTCACCGGCACCCGGTTCACCTCGGACTGGGATGCCTTCGATGCCAATTTCGCCCTCAATGCGGAGTTTAACGAGCCGCCCGTGCCCGTGCCTGCGGTTTCGCCGGTCGGTCTGCTCACGGCCCCGGCGGAAGTGAGTTTCGATGCCTCCGCCTCCTTTGATCCCGACGGGGATATCACCTTCGTGCGCTGGACCTCCGGTGACGGCACGAGCACGGCAGGCAATCTCTTCACCCATACCTATGTGGCGGCGGGCAATTACACCAGCACCCTGACGGTGTGGGACGACCAGCAGCTCGACGTCACAACGGAGGCCATCGTCTCCGTGACGAGTCCCCACACCCCGCGCCCGGACCGCACGATCGCTTCCTTCGGGGGAAGCTTGCGCAGCTCCAACCTCCGCTTTGGCGGAAACGACACCATCGCCCTCGACCTCACCGGCAATGGACAGCTCGACGATATCCGCCGGGGCACGCCCTTCGATGAGGAAATCGTTCTCTGGAATCGTATCAGCGAGCGCGGCACGCGGGTCTACGGCGGTCTCTGGATGACCACCCTCGGTGGCGACAACAGTTTTCAGGACCAAGGGGTCAGATCCAGCGGCTTCCGGCTGCGCATCGGCGCGTCGGCGGAAAATCCGATCAATGTGCATGGCGTCTTCTTCATCAAAAAGGAGGATTTTCTGGGCGACGCGCGCCATCAGACCGTGCAGCTGCGCGGGGGCGATCAGTTTCACATGCTCGGCATTGGCAACTTCGGGCAAATGAGCCCCTTGCGCTGGCTCGTGCGCGACGGCGATCAGTTCTACGTCTCCGAGGCCACCTTCACCAACAGCAATCCCACCTTCACCGTCCCCGGCGACTTCGATCACGGGCGCTGGGTCGCGTGGGATCCGGCGGCGGTGGCCGACGAGCTGAACTTCGACGCCGATGCGGCGGTCTTCGAAACCCGCGTCTTCTCCGACATCACGGCTTACGGAGTCGTTATCGATAACGACAACTGGGCCACCGCGCGCCTGTGGTTCACCTTCGGCGAGCTGGTCTTTGAGGGCGCTCTGGAGGCCCCGACGGGCGCAGCACCACCGGTCACGACGATCCTCTCGCCAATGAGCGGAAGTGCCTTCAATGCGGGCGATCCCGTGACCTTCACCGGCAGTTCCCTCCAGGAGGGAGCCCTCATCGATCCCACCGCCCTTATTTGGGTATCCGATCTTGACGGAGCGCTTGGCACCGGCACCGAACTCATTCTCAACAACCTGTCCGTGGGCGAGCACGTGATCGTCCTCACCGGCACCAACGCCGCCGGTGTGAGCAGCTTTGACTCCCTTACGCTCGAAATTTTGCCGCCACCCGCCCCCCCGGTCATCATCGCGCAACCGGCGTCCACCGGCGCGCTTGCGGGCGGCACGGTCGTTCTCTCCGCGCAGGTCGAGGCGAATCCTCCGGTCACGGTGTATCAGTGGCTCAATGACGGCGTCATGCTCTTTGACAACGGGCGGATCTCCGGCGCCCAGAGCCCCGCTTTGACCCTCACGGACCTCGGACCGGACGACCAGGGTTTCTACACCCTGGAGGTGACGAACGCCGTCGGCACCACGGCTACCGTTCCCGCCCGTGTCGACATCCTCGTCCCGGCAGACTTCGCCCTCCACATCGATTTCGGGACCAATCACACCGCGCCGGGGGGCAACTGGAACTCCCTCAACGCCGCCGCTTCGCACACCGGCCTGACAAACTTCCTCACCGGCGATGTCACCAGCGTGGCCGTCGACCTCATCAACACCGGCGGCAGTGGAATCCAGAACTCCGGTAACAGCACCGCCTGGGGCAGCCGCACCGTGGCACCCGACTGGGCCACACCCGATGTTCTCAACGACCGCCTCTGGGTGAACCAGGGGGACAGCGGAATTCTCCGCTTCCGCAACCTCGATCCGGCGAAGACCTACACCCTCGAAATCGCCTCCGGTTTTGCCGGAGCCGGCGCTGCGGGAGCGGACCCGGGTATCTTTGAGGTGTTGGGAGCCACTGGCCCCGTCGAGGGCTTCAATGCCCATACCGATGAGAGTCTTGGAACCGAACTGTTCTGGACTTCGCGCGGTCCGAACGACGGCGGCAATGCGCCCTATGCCGTCGAAGGCTGGATGATCTGGCGCGAAATCGCCCCCGACGCCGAGGGCCGCATCGACGTGGTCCTCACCACGACCTCACAGTCCCTCTCCCGCGTCTCCCTCAACGCCGCCCGCCTCATGGAATCCCCGCAACCCGTGGACGATCCCGGCCCGGCACCCGGCACCCTCGCCGCCTGGCGGCAGACCCACTTTGGCAGCACGACCGCTGAGGGCGACGCCGCCCCCCTCGCCAACCCCACTGGCGACGGCCTCCCCAACCTGCTCAAATTCGCCCTTGATCTCGACCCCACGGAGCCCGCCGCCGCAGCCGACCGCACGGTGGTCGACCTGGCCGATGTTGATGGAATGCGTGTCCTCAAAATCCGGATACCCGCCGATTTGAGCCGCCCCGAGTTGCATTATGTTTTGGAGGTCTCGGACGATCTGGCAACATGGTCGCCCCTCGCTGAAGCCATCGGCCACACCACCTTCACGGCCACGCCCGGCGCACCGGTATCGGCGGTTGTCCGCGAAGGAGCTGTGGTGAACGTATCGCTCAGCAGTGATGCACCCATCCGCGGCTTCTATCGCCTGACCATCACCGTTGTGGAATGAAGGCAAAGCCTGTAGCGAGCGCGCATCTCAACCGCAGCGATTTCCGTAGTCGACCTGCTTCAGCGGTCGACCGCTCGCGCGCCCACCTCGTCGCCCCACGCTCCCTAACATCCGCCGCCGTCCTGCCGTCTCTGTCCGGCGATGAATCAGCCGGACTACTTTTCGCGGGCGTCCCCGCGAACCGCCGCGATTTCCGTAGTCGACCGGCTTCAGCGGTCGACCCCTCGCGCGCCTACCTCGTCGCCCGACGCTCCCCAACATCCGCCGCCGTCCTGCCGTCTCCGTCCGGCGATGAATCAGCCGG
>JAFIGE010000196.1 GCA_020831585.1 Opitutales bacterium
GCCGCAGCCTCCATGCCATCCATGTGATCGATGGTTCCACCGGCTTGGGCTCTGGGGTCTGGAGTTTGGACCATGGATTTGACCGATTCCATGGTCCGGAAGACGGCGACGGCGGCCGGATTCTCAGGAGCCCTTTACGGTCTGCAGAAAGAGGGCATTGAGGTCTTCGAGAGCACCGCCACGGTTGCCGGCCGGCAGGGTCTCGGCGACTTCCTGGAGGCGGGTGAGCTTTTCGTGAAGCCAGGCTGTGGGCCCGGAGGGAATGCCGATGCGCTCGCCCTCGGCGGCGGTTTTCTTTGCTGCAAGAACCTCCCCGATCCAACGCTCGATAAAGTCTTCGGCGAGCCCTTGACCCAGCATTTCGTGAAAGAGGGTGGGCGGCATGGTTCGGTTGCGTTCGATCCAATGGCAGGCATAGAGCGGGCGCAGGATGTAGAACAGTTTTTTGATCGCGGTTTCGTCGGTCGCCGTGAGGTGCTGGTCGGCGATTTTCGTGGCCATGCTGTGGTAATGGTGGAAGGCCTTTCGGGGGTTGAAGAAGGCGGGCAGCAGAGCCGTGAGCTGTTGCCGGAGCGGACCGCTTTCACGGTAGACAATGGGGCTGCCGGCCTTTTCGGGACGGCCTCAATTGTGGCCTCCAACGAAGCACAGTTCAGCGGCTTTGCAATTGGAAACACCAGCGGCGGTTTTGGCGTTACGGTCATTCCGGAGCCGGGCACTTACGCCGCCCTCGCCGGTCTGCTCATGCTCGGCCTGGCCCTCCTTCGCCGTTGCCGGGCATAGTCAGTCAGTCCCCGGCCTCCGGCGGTTTTTGCCCGCCAGCAGCCTCTTTAACTTTGCCCGGTGGCCTCGGTCACCGGGCTTTTTCGTGCCTGCTTTGGGGTGCCTCTGCGTGCCCACCGGCACGGATCTCACTCGCCGATTTACCCAGCCGTTTCTGCAGCTGATGGGCGAAGTGCTTGTATTCGCTGAATCCGCAACGGTAGGCAATCTCAGTGAAGGAAAGGTCCGTGCTGTCAAGGAGCGAGATGGCTTCGTCGACCCGCAGGGACGTGAGCACTTCGCGCGGACTCTCTCCAAGGGTGCGCTGAAAGGCCGACTCGAGAGACCGGCTGCCGACCCCGAGGCGACCGGCCAGATCGGCAATCTTCAGGCGCGTGCCAAACTCTTCCCGCAGGATTCGCATGGCACGCGCCACCACCGGATCGGCGAAAAACTGCGAAGACATACGGTTAACGACCCGCACGGGGCGAATCCTCTTCACGGGCAATGAAGTTCCCCCGCGCGGCAAGTCCCCATTGCGCAAATAGCTGAAGAGAAGAGCCGCCGCCTCGTAGCCGATACGGAAACTGCCCAACTCCACACTCGAAAGCGGGGGCAGGCAGGTTTCGCACACGACGATGTCATTGTTCACCCCCAGGACGGCAAGGTCCTGCGGCACCCGCAGACCCAGCGCCCGGGCGATCTGACAAAGCTGACTGGCCTTGAAGTCTTCCACGGCAAAGACCCCGCACGGCAGCGGGAGTCCGTTGAGAACCACCGCCACCGCCGCGAGATTTTCCTTCACCGAATCATCTCCGAGGGACGCGAAAAACGTTCGGCCACCCAAGCCTTGGCAACTGAATCCGTGCTTCGCCAGCTCATCCGAAAAGCCCTGCTCGCGCTCGCGGGCGTAGCGCGTGTCCACCGGCGCGAAGACAGCGAAGGAACGGAGCCTCTGGGCCAAAAAATGCCGGGCCGCCAGCCGCCCAACCTCGGTGTCATCGGAGATTACGGAGGGAAGCCCGAAGCGCGGCACGCTGTTGGAAATATTCACAGCGGGCACCATCGAACTTTTCGCAGTAAGACGGCCCTCAAAATCCGCGACGATCATTCCCGCAAAGTCACCCTGCAGGGATCGCTTTTGTTGCCTGTGGACCAATGACCAATCCGTCCGCTCTGCGCGGAACGCGGCGATCCCGCGAAGGACTTCGCGAAAGTGTCCGTTGTCGAGGGGTAAGTGGAGAAAGATATTCAAAACGGAGGGAACTGTAAGGGAAAAAGCAAGTCATCGAAAGAGCGCTTTGCGGGAATCCGCAACGCGCTGAATCTCTTCGGCCTCGTCGACCGTCATCGTCCGCCCTTTCTCGCAGAGGACGGCCCCCCGAAGAGCGCTACGGCTTTGGAAAAAGGTTTGCACTGCGCCCGGGGTGAAGTCCTTATGGTAAATCTTGTCGACCGATGATTTCTTTCAGCTTTGCCCTGAACTCGGTTGGAAACAAAAAAAACCAAGCCAATGTTGTCAACGCTTCATAAGAACCTTCTCTTCCTCTTATTCATTTGCAACTGTGCCCTGAATGCGCAGGGACCCCATACGCTCGTGGAGATCGAGCGGGGAACAGCCGACCTGGGTGGCTGGGATACGGTGGTCCTCACCCCCAATGACCTCACCTCCGATGGTAGGCTCAACGCCGGTGTGATTTCCGCCGGAGACAGAGTTTTCTTCCGTCTGAGATTAAGTGAAAGCCCGTCTGAGCCGCAGATTGGCGAGGGCACACCCCTGACCTCCGTCGAGGCACCCCCTGTGGGTGTCGAGGGTGCGGGCCAGGGGGCCGCCGCCACGCTCGTTCTCGAATTGCAGCAGGCCCCCATTGGAAGCCAGAATTGGAGCGGGGTGCAGCTCACTCCGGAAGTAATTACCGGGGGTGCCCTTTCTCTCCCCGGAACCGGATCTCAATATCGGCTTATCATTGGCTCCGCTTCCCCGGTCATCGAGGTCGCCCCTGAGGGCATGTTATTGGTCGAAGGCGGCACGCTTTCCTCCCCGCATTTTTTCCTGGATGGCACCGAAATCGATACTTTCTTCATAGGCATCCATGCGGTCACCTGGGGCGAATGGCAGACAGTGCGCACCTGGGCCGCCGCCAATGGCTACGATATTGGCGATGTGGGTGCAGGCTGCGCGGGAGATCATCCGGTGCGGTCGGTCAATTGGTACGATGTCTTGAAGTGGGCCAACGCAAAGAGTGAAATGGAAGGGCGGACACCCGTGTACACGGCTGGTGGGGCGGTCTATCGCATGGGTGAATTCGGATGGAACGGAGCGGATTTGGTCCAAAAGAACCCATCAGCAAATGGTTACCGGCTGCCGACGGAGGCCGAGTGGGAGTTTGCTGCCAGCGGGGGCAACGAGACAAGTGGCTTTACCTATGCGGGAAGCAACGACCTCAGTTCGGTGGGTTGGTTCAGATCCAACAGCGGCGGATCGGCATGTCCGTTATCGCAGAATCGCGGCACCTGGCCGGTAGGAGAGAAAGAGCCGAACGAACTGGGGTTGTATGATATGAGCGGGAGTGTCTTTGAGTGGTGCTGGGGGCCATATAATGACACGAGCACGTGGCGGTTGAGGCGGGGCGGCTGCTGGAATTGCTTGGCGGGTGCCGCAACGGTCTCGTATCGCGACGGTGGTAGCCCGGAAAACCGCAGCTTCATCTATGGATTGCGCCTCGCGGCTTCGGTCGATCAATGAAATGAGTGCTTCCGCGCCCGGCGCGGGATTGGTGCGCCCCTTGTCGTTATGGTTAGCCGCCCCCGCCCCGAAGTTGCGTGCGAAGCGGCCGATATCGCTGAGAACCTGGCCCAGCTCCTCACAATTTCGCCGCGACCGTGCCCACGCCCCCGAGGCAAATGCGGTGACAATAAGAGTCCTTTGCCGCGATATGGGATCAAGGGGTTGTTCCATCGCAGGATTCGAATAGCGTGCAAAAGCAAAGTTTGCGGGGCACTCCCGCCTCTTGATTTGAATCAGAATTTAAAAATCGGTTCCTGGGATAGTTTTTTAATGTTCTGAACATTTCTACATTTACAAAGGCTGGGCAGGTGTTTGAGTAGCGTCATGAGCAGGAATTTTTGCAGGCGGCTACGGTATCCACGGTTGGCGTGCCACCACCTTATTTCGAGGGTGGTGCAGAAGAGGCGGCTGATGGATGAGGAGGCGATGGAGGCGATGCGGCATATTATGCGCTCGCAGGCGGCGTTTGCGGGGATGGAGGTGCTGACCTATTGCTTCTTGGCGAATCACTTTCACATCTTCGTGCGGCTGGACCCGAAGGAGACGGAGGATTTGGACGATGCAGGACTGGTGACACGGTTTCGGGCGCTCTATGGTGGGACGCGCTGTGCTTCGCTGGGGCTGGATGCGGATGATCTGGAGGTCATTCTAAAGAAGAACGGAAGCTCCGCTGATGGAATCCGTCGACGCCTGAAGGCGCGGATGGGGGACGTGTCGGTCTATATGCGGGAGGTGAAGACGCGCTTCACTTTGTGGTATAATCAGGAGCATGGGACGGTGGGCACTTTTTGGGCGGAGCGGTTCCGCAGTGTGGTGGTGGAGGCGGATTCGGAGGCGCAAAGGATGGTGGCGGCGTATATCGACTTGAATCCGGTTCGGGCGGGGCTGATGGAGGACGCGGGCGACTATGGCTTCAGTGGTTTTGGGGAGGCCTGCTCGGGTGGCTCAGCCGCGCGGCGGGGCATCGCCCGGATAGAGGGGCAGTCATCCTGGACGACCCAATGGCACGAACGCTACCGGGCACGGTTGTGCAGCCGGATGGGGCCGGGAGAGCGCCCCAGCCAGAGAGACGATCAGAGCCCTTCGGGGGAGGCGGAGGGTGAACATAAAAGAGGAGCCGTTGGGGCCGGGGAAATCGGGCTTCTCTCGAAGATCCGCGCTTTCAGTGAAAGCTGGGTGGTCGGATCGGCTGCGTGGGTGGAGAGTTTTTGTGCGGCCCATGGCTTGCTCGGCTTTCGAAGGGGGAGGAAGCCCAAACCACTCGCGGAGGAGGGCGGAACGGGCTTTTCGACGGTCGCGACCTTAGTGAAACGCGACTGAAAAATGGGATCAACCTTTGTGATTACCCGCACTTAAAGATGCCGAACCCGAGGGCATGCTATTGATCGAAGGTGGCACGCTCTCCCCGACGCATTGATTGAAATGGCGGGACGGTCACCCCTTCACACGACTGATGGAGCGGTCTATTGCATGGGTGAATTCGGATGGAAGGGAGCGCATTTGGTGCAAAAGAATCCATCAGAGAATGGTTACCGGCTACCGACGAAGGCCGAGTGGGAGTTTGCTGCCCGCGCCCCCCCATCAACCGCACCTCAATTCGCGGTGACAATGTGACCGGCGCTCACCCAGACCTTCAGGGGTTCCTCAAACTCTACTTTGACGACGGTGGCGTGCCGGTCGAGAACGCCGGCGGGCACGTCAATCCAGAGGATGCCGGGGATGTCAGCCCAAGGCGCACCCCCGATCATGCGGTATTCCAGGGACTGCTCCCCAGCTCCTACGATGGACACCCGTTTGACCGGCGAATGCAGGCCCTTTACGGCGATGTCCTTGCGGGGCCGGTCGTAGAAACACAGGTAAAGCGTCCGGCGGTCACGGGAGAGGGTGCTCGATCCGTAAAAGAGGCCCGGGGGCAAGCCCGCGCCCGTGTTAAAGACCGCCTCGCGGTGCTTGTCGATCCAAGCACCGAGTGCTTCCAAGAGGCGGACCTGCGGCGCGGGAATCTCCCCGGCCGGCTTCGGCCCGATGCCGAGGAGAAGGTTGCCGCCCATGCCGATGACTTCGGTGAAAGCGCGGATGATCTGAGCAGGTGTCTTGTAGTTTTTATCCTTTGGCTGATAGCCCCAGGAGTCGTTGAGCGTCATGCAAAACTCCCACGGGCTCTCCGGGGCCAGGGTAGGCATGCCCTGTTCAGGGGTTTCGTAATCGCCATAGCCGCCCATACGCGAGTTGAGGATGACCCCCGGCACCCGCCGCTTCAGCTCCTCCCGTAGCTCGGCAAACCTCCACACCTCCCACCGGGGCTCCCAACTGCCGTCAAACCACAGGAGGTCGGGCGCATACTGTTCACACAGTTCCTTCAATTGCCCCCGGTGAAACTTCAAAAAACGCTCCCAGCGATCCGGGTGATCCTTCCCGTCGGGCGGATGGGCAAAGGGGTTGTGGTGGACCGCAGGATCGTAGTTTGACGGGAGCATGCTCGGATAGTCCGGATGGTTCCAGTCGAGGTGCGAAAAGTAGAGCCCCACACGCAAATCCTCTTGGCGCATGGCCTCAACCCAAGGGGTGAGCACGTCACGCGCGGCGGCGGCGCGGCGGGGGATGCTGAGATCGCCCTGCTCGGTAGCCCATAGGGCGACCCCGTCGTGGTGCTTGGTCGTGAGGACGGCGTAGCGGGCATTCACCTTTTTGAACAAGGCCGCCCACTCCGCCGGATCGTATTTTGCCGCTGTGAACCCGTCCAACTGGGCCATGTAGTCCGCGTGCGAAATCTGTCCGCGAAAAAACGACCACGACTCGGGCACGCCCTTTACGGCGTAAATTCCCCAGTGAATGAAGATGCCCAGCTTCGCCTCCGCGAACCACGGATTCATGCCATCGGTTGGTTGTGTCATATCAGCGTCTGAAAACGACACCGATGGCCCGAAAGGTCAAGTCCATATCGCGGTCTTTGCGCCCGCCCTGAGCTCATTCTTGCAAAAGTCTCGCTGGCACCCTCCGCTTGAGTCCGGTATCGCCTTCTTACAGCGGCTGGCTTGCCCCGTGGCGCGATCCCATTTGGGTCCGCGCGTTGCGCCGGCGGCTTTCCGGTGCCGTGCGTGAAGCTGTAAGGGTCAAGCCGCATCGAACAGTCCGAAAGGATTTTTAAACTCTCCTTTTCACAGATCAATGGCGAACGGATGAAACCGTGGACTCAATCATCAAACTTCACGGAGGGGCGCTGGTAAATGCTGGCGTAACCCGCGCGCAAACCGGATGCCAAGCCATCCCAGGAGCACAAGAACGATGCCGAGAACAACGGCCAGCAGAACCACCACCTGTCCGAGGCGTGGGCCGCCGACCAAGTGGAAGAGTAGCTCGTTGCCGAGGTCCTCGCCAAATGCGGAATTTGTAAAGAGCGCGAAGCCCCAGCCCCGGTTTACGTCGAGCGCGAAGAATGAGCTGAAGTCCCCGTTGTTGCCCCCATGGAAAAAGAGCTTCGTTCCCCGCACCTTTGGATGATAGAAACCAAGGGTGTAGTGTACAGGTATTCGGCTCGTGTGGCCAACAAGGGAATGCGGCGCAAACATCTCGGAGAACGCGGCTTCGCTTAAACCCTCACGGTTCGCAAGAGCGATCATCCAACGGGAAAAATCCAGGGCTTCGGTATGGAGCGATGCCGCTGCCCGAAACTGGAACCGGAGCGCTCGATTCGGGTCGTGTTCCGGATTTGTCCACGAACCGTCGCGCCCGTAAGGCTCGGCCTTATCTTTTTCAGTTACCGCGTCCAGCATAAAGACCGTGCGGGTCATGCCGAGAGGCTCTGTCACCCTCGCCCGAAAGGTAGCGTCCAGCCCTTCCCATGTAGCTCCCTCGAGCTCCTTCAACACCATAGCCAAGTATTGGTAGCCCTCTCCTGAATACAGAAAGTCCGAACCGGGTTCGAAGGCGAGGAAGAGTTGATGGTCGGAGTAGTCTGTTCTCCAATTCGGAAACCCACTCCGGTGACTAAGTACCATGCGAGCCGTGATGTTGCGGTAACGCTCGTCGTGCTCGATGTCCACGTACGGTAGATATTCGTGAAGCGGGCGGTCCAGATTGAGCCGCCCCTCGTCCACAAAGGTCATCACAAAAGCCGCAAAGACCGACTTCGAAATCGATGCTGCCTCGAAGATAGTGGCGTTGTTGCATAAATCCCAAAATCGCCCGGCATCTTTTTTCACGATATTTTT
>JAFIGE010000197.1 GCA_020831585.1 Opitutales bacterium
ACGCCACTCGAGACTAAACTGAGGGCAATAAACCAAGCCGGAATCCATCGCGCAACCTAAAACTTTGTAAAACGGAAGGGCAGGAATTCCCCCAGCGGGACAAATCGATCGGTCGCCAAGAGGGGGCGAGGCTTCCGTATTCGGCCTGCTTCAGCGGTCGACATGGGGCGGAAGCGCGGGGTACGCAACCCTCGCGCCCCTTCCTTGTCGCCTGAGGCGCTCGAAAACACGTGCCCGCCTCTCCGTCGCGGTCCGGCGATGAATCATCCGGACTACCTTTTCGCCTCTGGTGCCGGGCGGCCTCCTGTGCCTTTCCCGTTGGGTCCGAAATTACAGAAATTACAGGAGAAATTACAGGACACCCAAGAAATTACAGGAATTACAGGAAGAAATTACAGGACACCCATAACATATACTTGACCGAAGTCCCGATATCCGGCCTGATGGCCTTCAAATTAGGAATGTTCCCAATGCATACCCAGGAGGAGAAATGACCATGGCCTGGAAATTTGTCTACCGCCCCGGCGAGGCGGGTTTTTTTCACTGCATCAACCGCTGTGTGCGGCGGGCTTTCCTATGCGGCTGGGATGAGTATTCGGGCCAGTCTTTCGAGCACCGGTTAAAAGGACACCCATAAAATTTAATTGACCCGATCAGGGATTTCCGAGCTGATGGTGGTTGATTTAAGAATGTTCCCGCCGAATACTCAGGAGTAAGTATGACCATGGCCCGCAAATTCGTTTACCGCCCCGGTGAAGCGGGTGTTTTTCACTGCATCAACCGCTGTGTGCGCCGTGCCTTTCTGTGCGGTTGGGATGGCTACTCCGGCAGGTCTTTCGAGCACCGGCGGGAGTGGGTGCGCGAACGGGTGAAGGAGCTGTGCGGGATCTTTGCGCTGGAGGTCTGCGCCTATGCCGTCATGGCGAATTATGTCCATTTGGTTGTGCGGACGCGTCCGGAGGTGGCTTCGGCTTGGAGCGATGAGGAGGTGGCGCGTCGTTGGTTGCGGCTGTGTCCGGGTCGTCGGGACCAGGTGGGGGCGAGTGTGGAGTCGGATCGGGTGGCAATGTTGGCGAAGGACGCGGAGAAGGTGAAGGTGTACCGCGAGCGTTTGGGTAACCTGAGTTGGTTCATGCGCGGGCTCAGCGAGGTGATCGCGCGCCGGGCGAACGAGGAGGACCGGTGCAAGGGACGGTTCTGGGAAGGTCGTTTTAAGTGCCAGCGTCTGGCGGATGCGGGCGCGGTGGCGGCGTGTATGGCGTATGTGGATCTGAATCCGGTGCGCGCGGGAGAGGGTGGGGTGCTGGGAATGAGCGAGGAGCGTTACTTGCAGTTGGTGGACTGGACGGGTCGGCGCTTGCACGACGACAAGGCCGGGGCGATTCCGGCGGACCTGGCTCCCGTGCTGGATCGTCTGGAACTGGATGTGGAAAACTGGGTATCGACGGTGGAGCGCTACGGAAGCCTATATCACCGTGTGGCCGGGCGAATGGAGAAGCTGGCGGAAGCGGCGCGGGCTTTGGGGCAGCGATGGGTCAAGCGGCGCGACCGGGAAGCCTGCGCGGGGGTGTATCGGGCGGCGTGAGAGCGATTTGCACGTTCTTTCCGTGATCGAGGGTGCTAACCTGTAAGGAGCCCCTCACATCTTGAGGCGCGAGAAGCGGAGGGTGCGTTTGTTGATGCCGACGGATTGAGTTCCGCATGTTTGGGTTGCCGGGTTTGCCACATGAAAGCCGTCCGTTAGACGCTCTCTTTAACTGATGACGCCCGACCGGGGAGGTTCCATCGAGTTCGACTCTATTTCCACACCCTGAGGAAGACGGGTTTCGTCAAGTATATTACTAGGGTGTCCTAATTCTTCCTTGGGTGTCCTAATTCTTCCTTCAACGGGGGCGCTGCACTTCGGTGACAGCGCCCTTTCTATTTTTCTGAGAGGATAGCAGCGAGACCGCTCATCCGCCGCAGTGGCGAGGGAAAAGCCGCGTTTGCGCAAAAACATAAACGCTTATGCGTCTTTCATGAAAACCGGTTCATCCGAATCCGGTAGACTTCCCGTTTTCCGAATCCGCAAACCCATTCCCCATGATCCGACTCTCCGGCACTGCCTTTTGCGCCGTCACTTCCCTCGCCCTCCCGGCCCTGCTCCCGGCCGGCGTGCCTCCGGACGCCGCCGCGTCGGCGCGCCCGAACATCATCTTCATCATGGTCGATGACATGGGATACGGGGATCTCGGCGTTTACGGGCAGGAGTTGATCCAGACACCGGAGATCGACCAGATGGCAGGCGCGGGCATGCGTTTTTCCCAAGTGTATGCGGGTTCACCCGTGTGCGCGCCCGCCCGGAGCGTGCTCATGACCGGTCAACACACGGGCAACACGCGTGTGCGGGGAAATTTCGGCACGCCGGGGTCCGGTGTGCAGGACGAATTCGGCAACTGGCGCGTGCCGCTTGAACCGCACGACGTGACCGTGGCCGCGGTGCTCAAGAACGCCGGCTATGTAACCGGGATCACGGGGAAATGGGGCCTCGGCGAGGAAAGTACAACGGGCATCCCGAATCTGCAGGGCTTCGATGAATGGTATGGGTTGCTCAACCAGCGCCAGGCGCACTCGCATTATCCCGCCTTTGTCTGGCGGGACCAGACGAAGGAATGGCTCCCGGGCAACACCGGCACCTATCGGAACTTTGCCGTCGAGGAGCATTATTTGCACGACCTCTTAACCGATTTCGCACTCGGCTTCATTGACCGCCATGCGGAGAGTGACGCCCCCTTCTTCCTTTACCTGCCCTACACCCTTCCACACAGCGCGTTCCAGATCCCGGAACTGGAGCCCTACACCGTGCACACAAACTGGAGCATGCAGGAGAAAGTCTACGCCTCCATGCTCACGCGCATGGACCGGGACGTGGGACGGATCCTCGCGCTTCTTCGCGAACGCGGTATCGATGAGGAAACCCTCGTCTTCTTTTGTTCGGACAACGGGGCGGCCAACCGCTACGACAACCGCTTCAACAGCTCAGGCGAGCTGCGCGGGCGAAAGCGCGACCTCTACGAGGGCGGTATCCGCACCGTCATGATCGCGCACTGGCCGGGCACTATCGCCACCGATGTGGAGAGCGACGCTGTGTGGTATTTCGCGGATGTTCTGCCGACGCTGGCCGATGTTGCGGGTGTCACGCCGCCCGCCGGGGTGGACGGCGTGAGCGTGCTCCCCTCCCTGCTCGGCGAGGACCAGCCGGAACTGGCGGAACGTCCCTTGTATTGGGAATTTCATGAGGATCAGTTCGGGCAGGCCATCCGCATGGGCGATTGGAAGGCCGTCCGCCAGAATCCGGGAGAGCCGACCGAACTCTACGATCTGTCGGCGGACATCGGCGAGAGCAACAACCTCGCGGCGGCCCATCCCGATGTCGTCGCCACGATGGAGGACCTTTTCATCACCCTCCGCTCGCCTTCCATCGCATGGCCCACGGCCCTCGACGACGCCGCGGACCCAGACCCCGACCCAGATCCCGACCCCGACCCGCCGGGCACTCTGCCGGAATACGAGGCGGGCTGGTTTCCTCTCGATGACGGCTCGGGCCTCACCGCCGCCGACAATTCCGGATTCGGTTTCCACGCCAGCCTGCAGCAGTTTGGAGGCGGGGCGGCGTGGGGAACGGATGCCGGCGGAGGCTACCTTGCCTTCGACGGCGGCGGGCAACACCTGATCGCGGGGGGCGCTTCCGGCCCGTCGGGCGACGGCCCGCGCACGGTCGCGGCATGGATCCGCACGGCCGCGCCCGGTGCCCTCATGAGCTGGGGCAACCGCTCCGAAGCGGGCCGCGCATGGGTGTTCCGTGTCGATCCGGATACAAACGCCCTCCGCGTGGAGGTGCAAAGCGGGTTTGTCATCGGCTCGACTCCGCTCACCGACGATACCTGGCATCATGTCGCCGCTGTCTTTGATCCCGCCGCACGCGGGTCGGATGTGGCGAACGTCCGGCTTTTCGTCAACGGCACCGAGGAGTCCGTGTCCGACAGCCTCAGCCAGACCGTACGCACGGCGGAAGGAACAGCCGTCCGCATCGCGGGCGAATCCGGGCGGAGCGACCGCGATTTCACCGGCAGCATGCGCCATGTCCTCTGGCATTCGCTCCCGCTTCCGGATACCGCCCTCGCCGCTCTCGCCGATCCGCAACTGCGCCACGGCGAAGGCTGGCACCGCATTCACTTTCCGCACGATGAGGTCGACTGGAGGGCGGCGGCGGCCGGCGCGGCGCGACCCCGCCTCTTCGACTACGCCGCCGGAGTCCTGCCCGGATCCCGGCATGCACCGCCCGTGCGCATGCTCCCCGCATCCGGCATCGGTTTCACGCTGGAAACCCGCCTCGGCGAGCATGCCCGTATCGAGGTGGTTCCGCTCGGCGCCGACGATCCCACCGGGCCGTGGACGCCCTCCCCGGAATGGGTCACGGAATCCATCCCCGCCCCGCGGGAACGTGCATGGACCGCCGCCTTTCCGGAGAGCGGCCCCCGCTTCCTTCGCCTCGAGTTCCGCCTCGAGGATTGAAATTCACTGCGGGAACCGCACCCTCCCGCAATCCGTCGCCACCCGTCGTTTTGCGCAAAATTAAAAACGATGATGCGTCAAAAGTGAACACAGGAGAACCAATCTTCAGTAAACTGACAATGTTAGCTTAGACAAATTTCTCTAAAGCATAGCAATATCCCACCAATAATTGAATAATGAAAAAAATCATAGTCTGTTCTATCCCGGTCGCTTTGGCCACCGCCTTGTTTCTCCCATTTTCCCTCTCCGCCAGCATCGTGGTGTTTCAGGAGAATTTCCAAGACGGGCTTACGGGTCCGCAACCGGTGGGCGGAGTCGACTGGTTTGCCAACGTAAAGGCCGACGGGGCCGTGTTCACCGAAACCGGTTCCGCCAACGATGATGGCAGAGTTGCGATCGGCAGTAGGGACGATGTCCGTAACGCCTTTTACTTTCGCGGGACCACCAGCGACAGTTTCGACCGCGCGTTGATCTGGACGGACACGTTCACCGTAGACCGTTCGGCGGGGGAAATTTTGTCCTTCTCATGGAGGGACAACAACAACGTTTCCAGCGCATTCTGGCAGGTAGCCATCCAGATCGACAACGGCGACTGGTTTGTTTCCAACCAGTCCTACACGTCGGCCAGCTCCTGGACGCAGAGGAGCCTTGATTTCACGACCGCCGCCGCCGACTGGTCGGAGCTGAATTTCACTTCCGGGACCGTGCTGGCCGTCGGCGATCCCCTTTCATCGGATCTGCCGATGGGTAACGTCACCGCGTTCGGTATGTACGGCGTGGGGGAAACCGGCGAGGTGCAGCGTTTAACCGATTACACCATCACCGTCATCCCCGAGCCGTCCGCCTATGCGGCGATTTTGGGATTGGGTGCCGTGGCCTTGTTGCTCCGGCGTCGATTCGCGCGGAAGTCTTGATCTGCCTGCCGTCGGAGCCCGGGCCTGGGTCTGTCGGTGTCCGCCCGCCGCCGACAGGTCCGGTTCCCCCGGAGGACACCTGGGATCAACAGCGACGTATCGTGACCACGCTCTCCGGCAAAGTCCGGATCGCGGGGCTGTTGCGGTCCGGATGTAAAGGGCTTGCCTGCGGGCAAGCCCTTCCGGCATCCTCACTCCTGATGCCCCCTCACCAACGTGTCTCTCCAGTCCCGTCTTCACCCCGGATTCTTGTTTCGCTCGGGCAGTGTGCCTTCCATCACCCGATGATGCGAGGCCTCGCGGCCTACGCACGCGATTGTCCCGAACACTGGATTATCGATTTCAACTCGTTCGGGCAGCCGTGTACCGAATGCCTCCAGCAGGTACCCTATGATGGCGTGGTGCTCCATGGTGCGACCGATGATGAAGCCAAAGCACTGGAAAGCTACGGGATTCCGCGGGTATATGTTTCCGCCCGCTCCCCGACCTGTCTGAACCTCGAAACCGTCACGGTGGACAATCAGGCCATCGGGAGAAAAGCGGCCGAATTACTCAGCTCGCTCGGCACCCGTCGCTTTGTCTTTGTTTCGCGCGGTCCTTTCTATTTTGACGAGGAGCGCTATGCCGGTTTTCAGAGCGGCCTTTGCCATGAGGAGGCTATCGCGGTGGAATGGTGGCGGCTGGTGGCGCCGGAGGGAATGGAGCGGGTCAGGCCGGTGGAAGGCAATGGGAAGCGCCCGCTGGTCAGCACTCTATCGGACTGGTGCGCGAATCTGCCTGCGCGGACAGCGATATTTGCCTCCGAAGATGATACGGCGGTGCCGCTGTGCAGCGCGGCGCGGGAAACAGGCAGGCTCATTCCAGAAGATCTCATTCTGCTCGGGTGCAATAACGACCTGACTCTCTGCGAGTTAGCACGGCCGCACCTCAGCAGTATCGACCTCGATCCCTTCCAATGGGGACGGGAGGTGATGCAGACCCTGCGCTCTTTGGTGCGGAACGAGGCCGTGCACTTTCCCCGGCTTGTCCCTCCCGGCGGGATCGTCGAGCGGCAGTCAACAGCGGCCCATCCGGAGGGCTATCCTCTGGTGATGAAGGCTTGTGAGGTGGTCCGTTCCCGTTTCCGCGACCCCGACCTGAAAGTGACGGATCTCGCCCGTGAACTGAAGGTGTCGCGGCGGTTGATGGAAATGCGCTTCCGCCAGATTCTCGGCCATGGCCCCGGGGAAGAAATCCGGCGGCGACGGCTGGAACATGCCAAGGAGTTGTTGGAAAACACCGATCTACCGGTGGGCGCACTCGCCCATTTCTCCGGATTCAACTCCCAGCAAAATTTCAATATCGCCTTTCGCCGCAGCGAAGGCCTTTCGCCGCAGCAGTTCCGGAAGCGCTGAAACACGCGGGAATCGACCGCCCCGGCGACGGACTGCGTGACCTGCGGCGCTTTTTGGAAGCGTTATCCGGATTCGTTCAAGCTAATTGGGAAAACAGGTCAAGGGTGCGGCACCTCAGGGTCCGGCGCACGGCCAAGCGTATCGAATTATTGGATGCAACGGAACGTGAACTCGAAAAGATAGCCGCGATCGAAATCGGGTAGCCAGCAACGGGAAAACCTCTCATCCGCCATAATGGCGGAGGGTAAACCGGGTCAGCGCAATCCACGCGCGCCATTTTGCCTGCAGCTCGCGGCGTAAGCGCCGCACCTCGATGCGGTCGATGATCTGCCGTCGACGCTCGTCCGAAGCCGAACGGGAGGCCTGCAGGCGCTCGCTCAGGCTGGCCGCGCTCTCTTCGAAGGACGTGGCCAGTTGTTCGATTTTCAGCCGCATTTCGCTGGCAAACTCATCCACCTCGGAAGCGAGGCGTTCGAGGAGAAGGGTCTTGTCCTTGGCGATGAGCGTCTTTTGCACCCGCACCGACTGAACAACACGAAGACCGGAAGTGAGGCCCACCCGCGAGGCCGTCCAGACGAGCCATTTCGTCGGATCAAAGTGCCACCAGCGAATGCCGTTGCGGTAGTCTGCGGCAAAGGCGTGGTGATAATTGTGATAGCCCTCTCCGAAAGTGAGGAAAGCAAGCACGGCATTATCGACCGCACTCAACTCGCGCGCATACGTGCGCGAACCCCAAACATGGGCGAGAGAATTAAAGGACACCCACAAAATTTAAGTGCCCAAGAGTAAGTATGACCATGGCCCGCAAATTCGTTTACCGCCCCGGTGAGGCGGGTGTTTTTCACTGCATCAACCGCTGTGTGCGCCGTGCCTTTCTGTGCGGTT
>JAFIGE010000025.1 GCA_020831585.1 Opitutales bacterium
GAGGAGGCACGGCCTTTCGGTCCACGCTTTGGCAAGCGTAGCTACGGGGATTCTTTGAGGGAAATCCCGTGTGGCGATGGTCACATTGATGCGGCGGGTCGGCGGCCGGAAGACCACGCCCACGTGGGCAGCTTCCACCGGTGGCTAGTCCGGAAGCGTATGGCGGTGACTGACCAGGGTGAGGCTGCTCATCTCCGGCTGGATGTTGCCCTGCCACGTGGTGTTGAGCCGCAATTGGGCGATACCAATGGCGCGGGCATTTTCCAGAACAAGCGCGGGGTCCAGTGCCGCTCCGGCACCGGAGTTGAGCGATGTCAGGTCAACGCTGCTCCAAGTGAAGTTGCTCATGTGCCAGGACCCGGGCACGGGCGTTACGGCCTGCCAACCGCCTGAGGTCGTCTGTATTCCCTGGTTCGATACCGCCCACTGCAGGCCGCTGCCGTCGTCGTAGCCCAAGAGGACCCGGATGATCGGGTGACTGTTGCCGTTCCGGTGGATGCCGGTAGTCGAGAGCGTGGCGTCGGTGATGTTCTCGCGGTAGGTAAACATGCGATAATGAGCCGTCGATTGGATCGAAGAATCGCCCTGGTGGTGCCCGCGGGCGGTGAGCACGCTGGTTGCGAGACGGTTGCCCGGATTCATCCAGCGCCGCGTGGGTTTGTCGGACGCGTCGGAATCGGAGACGAATCCCCAGATCGAGCCTGGATCGCTGCTGAAGTCCTCGTCAACGATGGTGCCCCCAGCCCCTCCTTCGTAGACGGTGAGGATCCAGGACTGTTCGCTCGTTTGACCGTTGGCCTGCGCGATCAGGGTGACCGGATAGGCTCCCGGCGTAGTGGGAATGCCGGCCAGCGTGGCGGTGCCGTTGCCATTATCGGTCAAAGTCAATCCGTCGGGAGCACCGCTCACGCCGAGAAAAGTGGTGCCGCTTCTGGTCGATGCCAATGCCGTGTAAGAGAAGGGCCAATCGAGGACGGCCGCGGATGGCGGAGTGGAAAGGAAGATCGGCGGGGCCGGGGTAGCGTTGGCTGGCACCGACGACCGTGGCCGAATCAAGGTGGGAGCGGCCCAGGAGAAGTGGTGCCAGTCGTTCATGATGGGGCGTGAATCTTCCACCCAGGCGGCATAGTCGGCATCGCCGTAAATCTCGGCCATGGCTTCGAAGAGCGTGCCATAGAAGGTATCGGGCGAAGGCGGATTGACCAGACCCCATTGATGGTGCGGCCAGGATCCCGGATCGAGACAGTAGGTGAAGAGGTAGTCCAGGGCCAGGCGAAGCCCCCCGCCGCTCTCCGGCACGTAGTTGAAAAAGTCCGCCAGTTGCGCATTGTAGAGAACGTTCGCGGCCGCTGTCAGGGGAGCGAGCGAGAAGTAGGTGTACCAGAGCCCCGCTGAGCCCCGATGCACCTCCTCGGGCAAGATGCCTTCGGAGTTAATGCGTCTATCGATCTTGTTGCGCAGTTGGGTGGCGTCGGCTTCGAGGGCAAACCGCTCGCCGAGGAAGTTGTGCGCGGTGATGGCCCCGAAGATACCCCAGTCGCCCCAATTGTTGCGCCGGCCCCGGATAGCCGAGCACGAGCCCAGAAAGACGGTGCGGACCCAGCTTTCGAATTGTTGCCGGTCGGGATCGCTCCAAAGGCTGGATGACCGCATCAACTGGGCCGCGTGGAGCAGCCCGACGCCCCCGTAGGCCATCATGAGGTGGCCATCGCCCCCGGTCACACTGTGATTATTGGAGGCCCAGGCATTCAGGACTTCGAGAGCCTTGTTGCCATAGATTTCGCGGCCCGGGGAGTGATCCAACCGATAGAGGAGCGCCATGGCATAGGCTGCCCAGACGTCGCCGCCGAGGAGAAAAAAGGCATCCTGGTGGCCTTGGTTATCAACGGAAATCGCGGGCGCGTCGAAGATTGCGGGCGCTTGCGGGACATGGGCAAGGAGGGCCGGGGCCTCATCTGCGATCGCCCAAAAGGCGGCCGTGGCCTCCGGGTCTCCCCAGTCCAGATAATGAAACGTTGCCGCGATCTCCTCAGCGTCATGGAGGCCACCGGTGATCTCCTCGCCGTTGGAGACCCGCACCCGGTAGAAGACATGGCCCGTTGCCGGGCGGCCACCGTGATCAACAAAGGTTTTCAAGCCGTCGTTACCGGCCGCCATTTCGCCTACGGCATGGAACGAATGCATCCCATCGGTCGATTTGAACATCTGATAGGTGAGGCTAGCCGACGATTCAAAGCTCACGTGGACGTCGTTGCCCTGGACTTGGATGGAGAGGGTGGGCGCTGGCCCTGTGGGAGCTCCCGAAGGCTCCGAGGCTCCCAGAATGGTGTAATTGTCTATCCAGAAATTGCCGCCGCGGCGTTGATCGATGAGTATGCCGAATCCATGGACCACGCCGTCCGGCAGGGGACCTTTGTAGAAGGTGTAACCCTCGTACCCGGCGAAATTGCTGGCCGTCTTGGCGATGCCGGTGCGCGGCCAGGTGAAGGTGCGGTTGGCATAGTCGTAAAACGGCACCCGGATCCAATTGCCCGCAGCGGAAACAGCCGTCTGTTCCCAGCGTGCCTGGAAGAAACCGTTTGGAGGTTCCCCGTTCGAGAGAGTGGCCGTATGAAAAACGATCATTGGATCCGAGACATACCAATTGTCCGTATCGCTGGCGCTTCCGCCCACTTGCACGAGCGCCCGCTTGTGGAACTCGGCCCCCTCACCGCCGGAGGGGGAGTCCACACTGTAATCCCAGGTGAACCCAAGAAGTTCACTGGACTGCAGAACTCCGGCAAATTCCTGCGTGGCGATGGTTACGTTGACGGAGGCTGTGGGGCCCCAGAAGACGGCGCCAAACTCAGCCCCCGGCACGGGGTTATTGTTCACGCCCTCCGGATTTCCCAGGGGCGAGTTGAACTGCTGGCCGTTGGGATCGGCCACCTCCCACAAGTGCGAGTCCGGATTGTCGTCCCGGAAGGCTTGCCAGCCTGTCTGTGTGGCCGGGCTGCTGAATTCCTGAAGGTTTCTGAAGTTTTCGAGATAGAGCACGGTGTGCCCCGACAAGGCGCTGGTGGCGGTGGCTGCGACAATTAGTTGCAGGAGTTTCGAAGGCATGTGGTTGCTTATCATGGGGGGATTGGGATTTCGGAGAGGGAAGGCGGGGGGAAAAGAGGGGGCGCACGCATCTTGCGTGCAGCCGGGGCGGTGCTTTCACGCTGGAAGCGTGAGCCCCATTGTTGGGGACGGCTCATCCAGCTGAAGCTGTCCGAAACTAATCTTTTAACCACTGATGCACACCGATGAACACTGATTTCAGGGACTTCCCCAATCGGGCGGATTTACCTTTCGAGGGAAGCCGGATATTTCCGGAAGCTATTTATTATCAGTGGCTATCAGTGCATATCAGTGGTTCAACTGCGGAATGTAGGGCCGTCCGAGCGAAGGACGGGGCGAAACGAAAAGGGGCCGGTTTCCGCCGCCCCTCGCTCCTTACCGACTGCGGCGGCGGCGCAGCCAGACCAGCCCCAACGCGGACAAACCGGCCAGCAGGGCGAACGCCCGTGGCTCGGGGATCTCCGTGATGGTGTAGTTGTCCATCCAGAAATTCGGGCCCACCCGGTGGTCCATGTGGATGCCAAAGCCATGGACAATGCCGTCCGGCAGAGGTCCGCTGGAGAATGTGTAGTCCGCGAAACCGACGAAGTCCGCTTCCGTCTTGGGATTGGCCGAGGATGGCCAGGCCATGGCTTGATTGGCGTAGTCGAAGAAGGGCATCCGGATCCAGTTGCCGGAGGCTTGGACCGTGGCCGTTTCCCAGAGCCCGACGTTGAAACCTTCACCGCCTCCGGCGTCGAAAGCTGTCGTGTCGACAACGATGTAGGGGTCGGACACATACCAGTTATCCGTGTCGGAGGCACTGCCGCCCACCTGAACGAGCGCACGTTTGAGAAGGTCGCCCTGAAGGCTGCTCGGGGCATCGAGACTGAAATCCCAGGAGAAGGAGCCAATTTGTGAGGACTGGATGTTGCCGGCATACTCCTGCGTCGCAATGGACACATTGAAAATCGATGTGGGCGACCAGAAGGCAACCCCCACCTCGGCGCCGGGAACGGGGTTGTTGTTGACCCCGGCAGGGTTGCCGAGCGGTGAGTTGCGGCGCGCACCATCGGGATCGGCCAGTTCGGCAAGGTTCCATGCCGGTCCCGGAGTGCCCCCGATCCAGAAACCTTTCCACCCCACGGCGGTGGCCGGTCGGTTAAATTCAGCCAGATTGCTGAAGTTTTCGAGGTAAAGAACGGATTGAGCCGACAAGGTGCATGTCGCCGCCGCACCCAGGATTACTTGAACGATAGTCTGTGTTTTTTTCATGGTGATCAGTTTTGGTGTTTGATGGGAAAAATCATGGCCGGGGCCATCGAGCGGGGCCAATGGGGTGCACGCATCCTGCGTGCAGCAGGCGATGCTTCACCCTGGAAGCGTGAGCCCCCTCTTCCTGCGAAATGCGCATGGTTGTGAGCTTTACCATCCATACGTATAGTTGATGCGGAAAAAGCGGGGCTGCCCGACACTGAGAGTCTCCTCGTGCGACATCATTTCGCTGGCCCCGGGGCGCATGGGGCCAAGGTCGGACCAGTTTTGCAGGTCATCTGAAACCTGCAACTGGTATTGGATACCCGGATACCCGAACCATTCCATGCGCAGGCCGCCGGGAACCTGCGTCAGGCTCATGTTGTAGAACGGGGGGTGCGGGTCGAAGGGGGCGTCCGTATCATCAATCTGCAGGAGGAAGGTGTAGTAGGCCGGGCCTACCTCATCCGTGGAGGCTTGCAGGCGGATCAGGAGATCTTCCGAGGTCCCGGCAGGCGGGGTGCCGACCAATTGCGCCATGCCGCCGCCGAGGTTTTCCAGCGTCAGCCAGGCGGGCAATGGATCGACCACATCCCAGGTGACCCCGTAACCATTCGGACAGGTCGCGGAAAGCATGTGACTGAACTCCCCGCCCGCTGGAACGACGCCCGTGAAGGGTGCCGAGGTCACTTCGGGGAAAGCCTCGTGCGGGGCATACAGTTCCAGCGAGGGCATTTGCAGCCCACTTTGGTTCAACCAGGTGCCTTCGATGCGGCTGTAGACACCAAAACTGACCGCGTTGCCCAGCACATCGGCGGTGAGGACCGGATCGCCCCGTCCCGTAAACGGGTTATCCCAATCCAGGGCGCGCCAATTGAAGTTATTCAGAGCCCAACTCCGGCGCGCCGCCACGACACCGCCCCCCGTGATGCGTTGGATGACATTGGTGGACGTGATCGCCCACCGCGTTTCCCCGTCGACCTCGTATCCGATCAGAAACCCATTGACGTTTGATAAGTTGTTTAGATTCGCATAGAGGCCGTCACTGAAGACCATCGCGCCGCTCAGACTCCCGCGATCAAAGTTCTTCCAAACCTTGTGCATGTGAAAGTGATTGTCGCCGTTATGGCTGGGGACGACCCGCAACACGCCTGGCTCATCCAAACCGGTGGTGTCGAGGTTGTTCTGCCCGCTGGCGGACCAGGTGAAGTTGGAGGCCCGTCCGGCTTGGTCAAAACCGCGCGTGTTCCACTGCGAAACCGTGTTCGTGGCGAAATCGTCCCAGATGAGCGTGGGACCCAGGCTCCCGGGCACCCGCACGGAGATGTCCACCGTGGTGGAATCCGTTCCGCCGCGGTCGTCGGTAACGGTGAGCTGGACCGTGTATTTGCCCGGTTCCGTGAAGATAAAGGAAACGACTGGCCCGCTGGCCGTGCTGCCTTCGCCGAAGCTCCAGTCATAGGCGGTGATCACCCCGTCGGGATCGCTGGAAAGATTGCCGTCGAAGAACACTTCGAGCGGTGCAAAACCGTCTGTGATGGAGGGTAGAAGAGCGGCCGTGGGGAGAATGTTCGGGGGCATCTCCTCGACCTCAAGGGTGAAGGCATGCGTTGTCTCCCGCACTCCATCGGAAGCCACCAGGGTCAGCGCATACGAACCTTCAGCTTCCGGGGCTGTCCCTGCAAACTGACCAAAGCCGTTGCCAAAATCATAGAAGTCCAACCACGCGGGCAAGTCCAGGACCGTGAGCTGAAGCAGCGAACTGTCGATACTGGAAACGGCCCGCACGGGGTGGTTGTAGTGACCGCCCACATACACGCTGGAGGGCGGCAAAACAGTGAAAACGGGTGCTTCGGAGGCGACGACCGAGATGGCGAAGGATTGCCAGGACTGGGCTCCGGCGCTGTTGGTCGCGACCAGCGTAACCCAGTTCATCCCCGCATCCGCCTCGTCTGGAGTTCCTGAAAGGATGTGGACACCTCCGTTTTCCGACAAACTCAACCAACCCGGAGCCGATCCGGCAAACGTTACCGCCACCGGCAAATCCGCCGGATCATCCAGTGCGATTGCATAGCTGTAGAGTTCATCGATAACGGCTGCGGTCGGGGGCACGGAAGTGAACACGGCAGGCTTGTCAGGAAGTGTTTCGCGATGGCTGACCAGTGTCAGGCTGCTGATCTCCGCCTGGCTCTCGGCCTGCCAGGATGCGGTCAAGCCAACGTGGGCCACGCCGATGGCGCGGGCATTTTCAAGAACCAGCGCCGAACTCAATCCCGCGCCGACTCCGCCATTGAGATTGTCCAGATTCACGCTGCTCCAGGTGAAGTTGCCCATGTTCCAGGCCCCGGGCACGGGCGTGACGGCCGTCCAACCGCCCGAAGTAGTGTGTATCCCCTCGTTAGATACAGCCCACTGCAGGCCGCTGCCGTCGTCATAGCCCACGAGGGCGCGGACGATCGCGTGATCGTTGCCGGGCCTGTGAATGCCAGTGGTCGAGAGCGTGGCATCGGTGATGTTTTCGCGAAACGGGAACGAATAATAGTGGGCCACCGATTGAGTCGAAACTGCCTGCTGATGGAATCCGCGGGAACCGATGGTGCTCAATGTGGTGAGCCTTCTTCCACTATTCAGGTAGCGAAAGGTCGGCTTTCCGGCTGCGTTGGAGTCGGAGACGAAATTCCACTCAGCCGGGTAATCGATGAAAGGATCGTCCAGCAGAACACCGCCGACGCCCCCGTCATACACCGTCAGCACCCAGGACTGTTCCTTCGTGACCCCATTGGCCTCAACGAGCAGGGTCACCCGATACGTTCCGGAGGCGGTGGCTGCTCCCGCCAGCGTGGCAGAGCCATCGCCGTTATCGGTCAAGACCAAGCCGGCCGGTGCCCCGCTGACACTCACGAAGGTGCTGGCACTGCCGGTCGAAACCGTGGCGGTGTAGGAGAAGGGCCAATCCTTCACCGCAATGGAGGGGGGGCTTGTCTCGAAACGGGGCAGGAGCGTGGGTGATCCACTGGTCACATATATCCGGGTTTGGCTTGTGTCCGATAGCCCCAGGCTGTCCGTCACGGTCAGGCTGATGTTGTAGGCCCCCTCGGGAAGGTTCAGCGATGCGGTCGCCTGGTGGGAAAGAATCCGGTCGGTATCCAAATCCCTCCAGGTCCAGGAGGTCAGGTAGCCCTCCAGTGAGAAGGAGCGGGAGCCGTCCAATACAACCGGGCTTGCCGGGTCGTTGACCTCGTCCGCATCAATGAGCGCGCGCACCTGCGCGTCCTCGCCCTGGACAAAGGCGAACCATCCGTTGGTTCCGTCATCCGGCCCCAGGCGACTGGACTGGACGGGGTTCACCAGGTGTACTCTGTTGACCACGGGATTGGGATTGGGTCCGGTCCAGCCGCCCCAAACGAAGTTTGCCGTCTGTTGCGTATCAAGTGTGCGCACGGCGAGGGCGCGCCCCTGCCCGCCGGCCACCCGTGTGGAATAGAGGCGGGTGCGGAAATCCGGACTGTAAACCAGCAGATAGGCACCGCCGGTGTAGAATGGATCGTCATCCTGGAACGGGTCAAAGGCAACTTCGCCCGCCCGGGGAATGGAGAAATTGGGAAAAGTGTTATTCGGCAGGTAGAAACCGAAGAAGGAACGGCCCGTGATGTAGACACGGCCTGTTTCATCCGCATCCAAAGCACCCCCACGCATGTGGATGGTGTTGTCGGTGGTGCCGCTGCTGCTCCGCCGGTTGGTGAATCCAAGGGTGCGCAACCAGGTCACGGAGTCATCGTGCAGCTCATAGACGCTGACTGAGATCTTCGGCACCGTACTGGTGTTCGCAAAAAGATCGAAGGTGCCGTCGGTGATGGTCCAGGGGGCGCTGACACCCAGATCCTGACTACTATAGCGCAGAGGTGTGTTCCCCCCGTCCGGCTCCGAACCGATGTAGAGCTTGCCATCCTGCCCCACCGTGACCCGGTAGGAGCGCGTGTCGGCCATGTTGTTATTGAAGGTCTTGGGCATGCCGAGAAGGTATTGATACCAACCGGTCACGGTTCCCTCGGCGGCTTCCCTCGCATCAATTTCTTCCTGGGTGTAGAGGTTGGAAGGGGCGGTGGAAAAGGGATAGTTGATCCAGCGCGGATTCGGGATGCGGGCATCCTTGTCGAGCCACACATCTCTGCTCCAACCGTGCAGCCGCCACTTCATGGGCACGCCGGGTTGACCGTAGTTGAAAGGGACACCGGTGGTGAAGGGAACGTCCACGGGCGTGTCAATGCGTCCATTGTAGCCGCGGCTGTAGGGACCGTTGTAGGTGAAAAAGTTATACCAGCCCGTGAAGATCAGCGTTTGTGTGCGGCTGTCCACGGCCACATCGAGCAGGTTGCCGCCCACGCCAAAGGAGGTCAGGGGGTCGCCATTGGGGGCGAAGAGGTGGACCGTTCCAGCCCCGGGATTGTTGTCGCGGGTATTGCCATCCGTGACTACGACCGCGCAATGGCCATCGTCCCCCGCGTCCACCCGCCACACCATGCTCCCCGCCAAACGGGTCCACAGCACCTCATCCGCCGTGGGGTTCAGCTTCATCAAGCCAAAGGTGCCGGCGGCGACGTAAAGGTTGTCATACTGGTCGGAACTGAGGTCGTGCACCACCTCCGATAGATGCGTCACCGACAAAATGCTTCTTCCGTCGGCACTCAGCCGGACAATCGCCCCATTGCTCCCCAAGCCAATCGTGGTCGTCACCGGTGCCGCCGGTTGGGCAAAGGCCAGATTGGTCGCCAGCACAATTGTCCCATCCGATAGAATGACGGATCCCGCCACACGGGAACTGTTATCGGAACCCCCCAGATAGGAAGACGCGTGGATATCGAACTGCGCGCTGAGGCCGGTGGCGGCGGCAAGGAAACTCGTGAGGGCCAGAAGTAGGAGGTTGCGGGGGCTCGGGGAGAAACAGGTTTTCATTGTTGAGGGTAATGGGTGGACGAAAAATCGCCTCCCCGTCCGTCGGCGCGGCGCTATTCAAGCCGCGCACCGCAGAGTCGGAGGAGGAAACAGGGTAGGAGATATTGTGCCTAAAATCATCCTCCCGGTCTACCCTGAATTGGGCTTTATATTTTGCTTTTTGCGCCAACGTGCTCGGCAGCAAGCTGCCTTCGCGGAAAGCGGCAGTCCCGTCCAAACGGGACCGCAGTTCAAAGACGGCTTGCACCGGCGGGGCGGAAGTCGTGCGGAGCACCTTGGACTGCGGCAAGCTCTTGCCGCTTTTTCCAGCCGCAGCCTGCTGCGGCGTTTTCGGCTGGCCGCAGGCCGGTGACTGACGGCCCAAATCCTTTGCCACGGGGGCTAGCGCCGACGCCTTCCGCATCGCCCCGACCTGGCTTTGATCACCCCCGGTATTCGAGCACCGTCAACCCGGGGATACGCCGGAATTCGAGCACATTTTGAAGGTCGATCAGGAAGGTCGTGTCGAGGGCGATGCGTTCCATGGATCAGCGGGCGGTTTGTCTTCCCTTTGCGCCGCTTCCAGGCGCTCCAGGACCTCGCCCGGCAAGGGCGTCCTGAGGGTGGGAGAGCTGGAGCCATCAAAGGCCGCCCGGCTGCGGGTTGATGGCCGACGACTCGTCGATGGGCGCACGGGGGATCTTGACACCACCGGGTGCTACCATTTTGCTAACATCATGAAAGCATTACACATCCGCGGGCTCGATGAAGCTGTGGTGGAAGGCTTGAAGCGGCGGGCGCGGCGGCATCGGCGATCCCTGCAAAAGGAAGTGGAGGTTGTCCTGACGGAGGCCGCGCAAATGGTCCCGGAGGATACCGCAGCCCCCGTCAGCCTGAAATCCCTGCTGCGGACAGTGTCGACGGGGCGGAGTGCCGATTATTGGTCACGGGACGAAATCTACGGGGATGACGGTCGATAACCGATACTTTGTGGATACCAACGTCCTCCTTTCGGCGACGGACAAGGATCGGGCACATCACGCGGAGGCCCTTGCCTTTCTGGATGAGGGAATGGCGGGACGTTTGAGTCTGTATGTGAACGGTCAGGTTCTGCGCGAATACCTTGTCGTGGCGACCCGGCCCCAAGCGGCGAACGGGTTGGAAATGGAGACCGCCGATGCCCTCGCAAACCTTCGCCATTTTCGCAAATGCCTTGCCCTCTTGGCGGAGGACGGGGAAACCGCGTCCTGCCTCGCCGCTCTCGTGGACCAGCATGCCCTGGTGGGGAAGCGCATCCATGATGCGAACATCGTGGCCACCATGCGCCAGACCGGTCTGCGCCGTCTGAAAACCTTCAATCCCGATGATTTCCGTCCCTTTGCGCACCTCCTCCTCGAGTAACTGCCCGGCCAGTGCCCCGCCCCCAAAAACGTGACACAACATTCTGTCTGTGCTCCCGCCTCAACCGGGGCGCAGACAATATCACCACGGCTCAACAAGCAACCGCCGCCACCCACCGTAACCGGGCTGGTTTCCGCTCCCTGCCATCTTGGCCTCCAAAGCCCGGAGAGGCGGCGGTGGAAGCCCGCAGGTCGACGGCGGAGATCGCCCAACATTCCGCAACGTCCCACCAGCCGCCGAGCGGGCTTGTAAGAACCCGCGCGCCGTCAAACCCCTCAAGGGCCAATACTTTCCAGCTTGAAACATATTGGAAGATATACATTTTTACTTATTTACCCTTATGAAATTCACCGATCTTCGCATTCTCATTCGAAAGACCGAGTATTTTGATTTTGCGACTGTGCTTCAACTGAGCGGGGAGGAATTATGAGAGAGGAAGCATTGGAACTGGCCCGCCGAGCGGGGGATCCGTCCGCCGCGCTCAACCGCCTGCGGGAATTCGTCCAAGCCTTGGTTTTGCGCTCCTTGCACGACGGTCAGGCTTTTCTGAACCTCGCCTTCGTCGGCGGCACGGCCCTGCGTTTTCTCTATGATTCGCGGCCGGTGAACCCAGGTTGCCCCAAGCATTCGTCGTAAAGAAATACCGCAACCCCCGGGGGAGGTGCGGGCTTCTTTCCCGTGCGCAAAACGCTGAAGACGAGGTGTCACACCGTACGCTTCAACCACGCGCCGCAAGCCAAATTGGCGCAAAAACCAAAATTTTTCGCCCACTGGAGGGTAGATTTCCACAGTCGTTCCTGTGTATGCTGACCACCCACTGATACACATCCAAAACTGATCTGCTTAACCCCCGCCGCCGTCCTGCTCGGTCTCGCGCCGTTGGGTGCCGCGATTATTGTTGTGGAAGAGGATTTTACGGGATACGCCAACAACACGCAATTGGATGGTACTGCGGCTCAAGGATCGGGATTGACCGGGGACTGGTCTGTCGCAGGCGCATCCGAAGGAGTGCGGTCCTTCACGGGTACCATCTCCTATTCCGCTTTTGATGCCGTCGGCACGGTGTCGGGAGGTCACGCTAGGCCGGGGAATCATTGGCAGTCACCCACCCTTAGTGGCGATATGGCTACATCGGTTTCCGAAGACGTGTTTGTTCAATATCTATTCAGAATCCCGTCGTTGCCGACCGATACCAGCAACACAGACATCGGCATCCGCATGAACATCGGAAGCAGCGGTTTGGGCTTCTACATCCCCGGTACCACCGCTGGAAGCAACGGGGAAGGCAATATCTTCGTCGGCGGCGGTTGGGGAGGAGCGAACTCCGCGAATTTCACGTTTTCCACCAACACCGCTTATATGTTACTCGGCAAACTGGAGCACGACGGCAACAATTATACCAAGGCATCCCTTTGGCTGAATCCCGTAGGTTCCGAGTATGAGGACATCACCGGCTCCGCCGCCTCGGTAACGGGGATCGATATTTCCGGCATGGCTCTGTCCTCGCTCTCCGAGATTTCCTTCTCATGGAACGATCGGCGAGCCGGTTCCGGTTCTCCGGAACTGGGAAATGTCACCGTCATCCCCGAGCCGCGCACCTACGCCGCGGTTTTTGGTTTGATGGCCCTTGGATTGATCCTCTGGCGCCGTCGCCGATAACCCATCCAACTGTTTCGCAATCCCCTTCAATGCCCGCCCTTTTTTGGGGTGGGCATTTTATTAAACCCTAAAAACCCCTTTTGGCGCAAAAACCAAAATATTCCGCCCATCAGAGGGTAGATTCTTGGGGTGTTTCCGGTGTAAACTAATCTTCCTTCAATCTACCACATGAAATTATGAAACAAAACCATACCATGAATGATTCACTGGTTCGCTCTCCCTGCTTGATCGCCATCTTCTGCCTGGCCCTCCCCTTCGGTTTACCCATCAACCTTCAAGGCGCCATCCTTCCTTCATCCTGGGACTTCGGTAGCGATAAAGACGACATTTCGGATTTTTCTCAGTTCAATAACTGGAGCTTGGAAACCAATTCGGCTCGAATCAGTATGAACACAGGCCCGGATTTCCAGACCTTTGCAAACGTTGTTTCCTTCTCGGATCTCGGGGGAACGACTCCCAACAACTTTCAAGCCAACCTCACCTTCACCCTCACAGATGCAAACATTGGGGACTTTGCCCGTTTTTCTTTGATCGCATTATCGGATGGAGCATCTTTTGACGAAGCAAATGACACAGGGATCACCGCCGAATTTCTCAAAAATGCAAATCCTGCGGTTAATGCCTACGATATTGCTTTGCGAACGGGTTTGAACGACACCCGGATTGCCGGGGCCAGCGCTATTTTTCCCGGCATTGGCATTGATGATGATCTTACGGGCTACATCTTTACCATGCAACTCACCGGATCCTATGTCGGACCCGACCTCATTCTAAATCTTTCGGTTTTTGATAACAACAATAACTCGCAGACCCTTTCCAACATCACGGTAACGGCCGCAGATTACAGCGGAACGTATTTTGGCATGGGGACTAGAATGACTTCCAGTGGCAATAATGAGCTTCTCACCATCGACTTCAATAACTTCAGTGTCATCCCCGAACCCAGCACCTACGCCGCGGTTTTTGGTTTGATGGCCCTTGGGATGCTCCTCTGGCGCCGTCGCCAATAAAACATCCACCGGTTTCCCAATCCCTCAAATCCCTCTGAATGCCCGCCCTCTTTTGGGGTGGGCATTCTTTATTTTTAATCCCAGCAATCTCCCCCCCCTCCACGGCAACAGGCAAACCGAAGGCATAACCGGAGAGGGCGTAGCCATGTCCGTTTCACATTGGGCGAGGGTTTGGCGCAAAATCCAAAAATTTCTGCCCGCTGGAGGGTAGATGGTTGGGGCCTTTTCGGCATATACTCAAATCTGAATTCACTTTCCTTCTAACATCAAGACTACCCAGAGAACATGAGAAAATCCTCCCCTCTTCAATTGATGACCGCAGCTATTCTGCTTCCCTTCGCTTCGTTGGGGGCCTCGATTGTCCTGATCGATGAAACCTTCTCCACCAACACGGTGTCGAATTGGACCGTTGCATCGGCCTCTACCCTCACCGACGCGGGTTCCGTGCAACACATTTCTGCGGGAAGTCAGTTTGACTACGGGCCCCATGATGGGGTTATGCGCTGGCGTCCGAACCACCTCGGAACCGCGTCTGATCAAGCAACCCTGATTTACCAAATCTCCGGGGTCACTGAAAATGCCAGCGGCTTCACATTTTCGACGACGGGCATCCACGCGCAAAACAACAATGTGGCCATTCGCCTGGCCATCCAGTTTGTTGATAACTCTGTGACCCAATGGGCGGTGAGCAATCAAAGTATTCGCACAAGCACGGGCACCTCCGCGCCTGTTCCGGGAAGCTGGGCACTCTCCTCCCTGACGTTCTCCTCCTTGAATATCGGCAACCTTAACGCCGGTCCGGGATCTGCCCTCGACACGGCAACCGTCTTGGAGAATGTCACGGGCATCGGGGTCTACAGCCGATTCGTTAACCAGCAATGGCAGGCGGACCGGGCGACTCAAATCGACTCGTTCACGGTCATCCCCGAGCCCAGGACCTACGCAGCCATTTTCGGTCTGATGGCCCTCGGGTTGATCCTCTACCGCCGTCGCCGATAAAACATCCACCGGTTTCCCAATCCCTCAAATCCCTCTGAATGCCCGCCCTCTTTTGGGTGGGCATTCTCGTTTTCCATTGTAGTTTACGCTATGGCCCAACCACTTCCCTCTCTTTATCCAAACCTCTACCGCTACTCCCGGCCGGCCCTTTTCCGTGCTGCCGCAGCGGCGGCCGACCCGAAAAGCGCCGACCACGCGGAACTCGCGCGGTCCCTCGCCCACCTGCGCGAAGAGGCGAAAAGGGCGGCGGGTTTTGCCCCGGTCTCGGTCACCGACAAGGCCGCGCCGCCTCCCTCCGGCGACCCGAAGGACTACCAGTCGATCGCCACCTATGTCTGGCCCGATCCCAAGAGCGGGGACGGGCTGCCCTGGATCGAAATCGACGGCAAACGGAATCCCGAATGCGACAACTACGATCAGGAGCCCCTGCACCGCCTCTCGAACGCCGTCACCACCCTCGCCCTCTCCGCCTTCCTCTTCCGCAACCAGGAGCACGGACGCCACGCCGCCCGCCTCCTCCACCACTGGTACCTCGATCCGGCGACGGGCATGAACCCGAACCTGAACTTCGGCCAGCACGTCCCCGGTCAGTGCCACGGCCGCCCCTGGGGCATCATCGAGTCGGCCCTCTTCATTCCGCCCATGCTCGAATCGGCCGAACTCCTGGAGTGGACCGGCGATCTGCCGAAGGTCGATGCCGACGCCCTCCGCGGGTTTCTCGCCCGCCTCCTCGACTGGCTGCAAAGCCATCCCTACCCCCTCTACATCGCCACCTTTCACAACAACCACGGCGTCTATTTCGACCAACTGGTCGCGCGCATCGCCCTCTACGTGGGCCAGCCCGCCGTGGCCCGCGCGGTCCTCGCACGGGTCCCCCACAAAATCCGCGAGCAGATCGAACCCGACGGTTCCCAGCCCCGCGAACTGCGCCGGGCCAACGCGCTCATCTACACAACCATGAACCTCCGCGGCTTCCTGCAGCTCGCCGACATGTCCGCCCGCCTCGGAATCGACCTTCACGCCTACCGCACCCCCGAGGGCAGCTCAATTCGCGGCGGGGTCGATTTTCTGCGCGATCTCGCCACCGGTGAACGCGACGTCAGCTACAAGGAACATGCCAACTGGCAGCCGAATGCAGCCGCGCTCCTGGCCATGGCCGGCTACAAGTTTGGCGACCCGGCCCTCCTCAAAACCGCCGCCACCATTGATCCCGACCTTCCCGCTCACTGCGTCCACCTCACCCACTCGGCCACGCCATGACCGCTTTGACTCCCCCTGAAACCCACGACATCCGCGCCTTCGGGGCCTTGCCCGACGGACACCGCGTCAACACCACCGAGATCCAGGCGGCCATCGATGCCTGCGCGGAGGCTGGCGGGGGCACCGTCCTCATCGCCGGCGGCGTCTTTCTCACCGGCACCCTTTTCCTCAAGAGCCGCGTTCACCTGCGCGTCGCCTCCGGGGCGGTCCTGCGGGGCAGCCCCGACTTTCGCGATTACGCCGAGGGCTGCGGCAAAAACATGTACCGCGGCGAACCGGAAATGGACCGCTGCCTCCTCTTCGCCCGCGACGCCGAACACATCACGTTTTCCGGCGGCGGCATGATCGACGGCAATGGGGCCGCTTTCCCCAATGCCGACGATCCGGGGCGCAACCGCCCCATGCTCCTCCGCCTCATCGACTGCCGCGATCTCGCCCTCCGCAACCTCATCCTGCGCGACCCCGCCGGTTGGACGTCCGCCTGGCTCTACTGCCGCCACATCACCGTCGACGGCATCCGCATCCACAGCCGGGTAAACGACAACGGCGACGGCCTCGACTTCGACGGTTGCGAGGACGTGCGCGTGGCCAACAGTTCCTTCGATACGAGCGACGACTGCATCTGCCTGCAAACCTCCCGTCCGGATCGCCCCTGCCGCGACATCGTCGTCACCAACTGCACCTTTTGCAGCAAATGGGCCGGCCTGCGCATCGGCCTCCTCTCGCGCGGCGACTTCGATGGCGTCTGTGTATCCAACTGCACCTTTCGCGACATCGGCGACGCCGGACTCAAGATCCAGGTCTGCGAGGGCGCGGACATGCGCAACATGGCTTTCTCGAATCTCGTCATGCGGCGCGTTCCCCGTCCGGTCTTCATGACCCTCGGGCGTCAGCGCTGCTGCGTGGACGCGCCGGAGGGGCTGCCCCCGATGGGCCGGTTGCGGCAAATGCGCTTTGAAAACCTCCTCATCGACAACACCGTCGGCGGTGCCGACAGCCACCTCGTCATCACAGGCGTTCCCGGCGGCCTCATCGAAGACGTTTCCTTCTCCGGCATCCGCCTGTGGAGCGCGGGCGGGGTTGCGGAGAACGCCGTGCAAGCGGACGCTATCCCCGAACTGATCCCGGAAAACCTCGGCGGACACTGGCCCGAGTATTCCTGCTTCAAGCAGGTCCTCCCGGCGAGCGGACTCTACGCCCGGCACATCCGCAACCTCAGCCTGCGCGACCTCGACCTCCGCACCGAGGCACCCGACGCCCGCGCCCCCATCGTGCTCGACGACGTCACTTCAACTCAGGAGGAGGCCCGGCCATGAACCCGGAAGGGGCTTACGCATCCTGCGCGGGGCAACGCCTTCACGCTGGAAGCGTGAGCCTCCTCAGCCGGAAGGGGCGCACGCATCCTGCGTGCAGCAAAGGCTTTCACGCTGGAAGCGTGAGCCCCCTCAGCCGGAAGGGGCGCACGCATCCTGCGCGGGGCAACGCCTTCACGCTGGAAGCGTGAGCCCCCTCAGCCGGAAGGGGCGCACGCATCTTGCGTGCGGCAATGCTTTCACGCTGGAAGCGTGAGCCCCCTCGTTCCTGCCGATCTCCCGCACTCGATTCTCCATGCGCCCACGCCATGAAAACGAAGCCCAACATCCTCATCATCCAGACCGACGACCAGCGATTCGACACCCTCTCCGCCCTGGGTAACAACGAAATCGAAACGCCCAACCTCGACCGCCTCGTGCGCGGGGGCACCGCTTTCACCCACGCCCACAACCTCGGTGCCGACCACGTCGCCATCTGCATCCCCAGCCGGGCCATGATGCTCACCGGGCGCACCCTTTTCTCCCTCGAAGACCGGGGCGAGCGCATTCCCCCCGAACACACCGCCCTCCCCGAATGGTTCCGTGCCCGCGGCTACACCACCGCCCACATCGGTAAATGGCACCAGGACCGCGCCGCCCATGCCCGCTGTTTTTCCACCGGGGCCCGCATCTTCGGTTTCAAGGAAAAGGACGGGTGGTATGAGGCCTGCAACGGGCACTGGCACATCCCCGTGCACGACTATGATCCGCAGGGTCGCTACGATCCCAACGGCGGCTTCCACGATCCACCCCTCGCGCCCTTCACCGCCCCCTTCGAAACCTGCAAGGAAGGCGGACGCCACTCGGCCGAGGTCTTCACCGATGCGGCGGTGGACTTTCTCCGCGACTACCCGGCCTCCAGCGAAGGCCGCACGGGCAAACCCTTCCTCCTCTACCTCGCCCACATCGCTCCCCACGATCCCCGGCAGTATCCCGCCCGCTTCCGCGAGCGCTACAACGCCGGCACCGTCACCCTCCCGCCGAACTTCGCCATCGAGCATCCCTTCGACAACGGCGAACTGCTCGTGCGCGATGAACTCCTCGAAGCCCACCCGCGCCAACCGGAACGCATTCGCCAGCACCTCGCCGACTACTACGCCCTCATCGCCTATGTCGACGAACAGGTCGGCCGTGTCCTCGACGCCCTCGACGAAAGCGGGCAGGCCGACAACACCCTCGTCGTCTTCTTCGCCGACCACGGCCTCGCCGTCGGCCAACACGGCCTCATGGGCAAGCAGAACCTCTACGACCACAGCCTCCGCGTCCCCCTGATCTTCCGCGGCCCCGGCGTGCCGGAAAATCAAAGAGCCGCCACCCTCTGCGCCCTCGCCGATGTCTTCCCCACCCTCTGCGAACTCGCCGGAGAGGATACGCCCGCAACCGTCGAAGGCCACAGCCTCGTTCCCGCCTTGCGCGACCCAGCCATGTCCATCCGTGACGTCCTCCACTTAGCCTACAAAGACGTGCAACGCGCCGTGCGCCGGGGCCGGTTCAAACGCATCGATTACCACGTCTCGGGCGTGCATACCACGCAGCTTTTCGATCTCGAACAGGACCCCCACGAAACCCGCAACCTCGCCGACGATCCCGCCCACCGCGAAACCTTGGACCGTCTGGGCCTCTTCCTGCCCTGAGCGGGCCGAAGGGGTGTCTCCAGCGACCTGTCCGCCGATGTGCTTTACAGGGGATTTTTCACCACGGAGGCACGGAGACACGGAGGAAGCAGGGAAGGCTCAGCTGTGCGCCCTTGGTGCCTCCCTCCGTGCCTCCGTGTCTCCAGCGGAAGCGGGTGGTAAAACCCAACAGAGCCCGAGCCTCTTCCTGCCCTGAGCGGGCCGAAGGGGTGTCTCCAGCGACCTGTCCGCCGATGTGCTTTACAGGGGATTTTTCACCACGGAGGCACGGAGACACGGAGGAAGCAGGGAAGGCTCAGCTGTGCGCCCTTGGTGCCTCCCTCCGTGCCTCTGTGTCTCCAGCGCAGCGGGTGGTAAAACCCAGCCGAGCCGGAGCCACCCACGGAGGACTCAGCGACACCTAAAGGACGAGTCGTTTGATTCCATTCTTCAATACAGGAACATTGAAATTTATCAACAATCCGACACGGCACTGTGTAAGCCGCATATAAGTCAGCAACTGAGCCTCGAAAATCGGGGCAAGATCCCGGACGACCTTTAACTCCACGACCACATTTTTCCCGACAATGAGATCCAGGCGAAAGTCTTCATCCAAAACAACGCCTTTGTAATTCAACAACAGTTTTAACTGTCGCTGGAAAGGAATGGCTCTCTGCTCAAGCTCTACGGCCAAGCTCTTTTCGTAAACGCTTTCAACCAATCCCGGCCCCCAGTAGCGGTGCACCTCAATCGCCGCACCGATGATTTTCTTCGTCAGCTCCTCCTCAATCAGTGAACCTGCCATATCGAACAGCGTTTTGTTTTTTTCATGAAAGACAAGTCTCCCTCCGAGCCACAGCCTGCCCTGAGCGGGCCGAAGGGGTGTCTCCAGCGACCTGTCCGCCGATGTGCTTTACAGGGGATTTTTCACCACGGAGGCACGGAGACACGGAGGAAGCAGCGAAGGCTCAGCGGTGCGCCCCTGGTGCCTCCCTCCGTGCCTCCGTGTCTCCAGCGCAAGCGGGTGGTAAAACCCAACCGAGCCCGAGCCACAGCCTGCCCTGAGCGGGCCGAAGGGGTGTCTCCAGCGACCTGTCCGCCGATGTGCTTTACAGGGGATTTTTCACCACGGAGGCACGGAGACACGGAGGAAGCAGCGAAGGCTCAGCGGTGCGCCCCTGGTGCCTCCCTCCGTGCCTCCGTGTCTCCAGCGGAAGCGGGTGGTAAAACCCAACCGAGCCGGAGCCACAGCCTGCCCTGAGCGGGCCGAAAGGGTGTCTCCAGCGACCTGTCCGCCAATGTGCTCTACAGCCCACCGGGACACCCATCATATGCTTGGAAACGATCTGGAGAACGCATTTTCCTTGCCAAGGCGGAATCGAGTGAGCAAGTGAATAAGAATACCTATTTCCTGTTCTAGCACCGCTTATAAATGCGACCTCTGTTGGTTCCATGAGTGGTCCGGGCGATCAGGCATTCGTTCGCTTGACCTCAACCAAAACCCAAGGATCCATCATGCCGACAATCATCGCCCACCACACAATCGAAGATCAGGCCCGCTGGCTTGCTTTGCCCAAACGCAAAGAACTCCAATTGAACAAACGAAAATGAAAATGACTGCGGTGATTACCGGATGCAGTTCCGGATTTGGCAAAGATCTCGCTTTAAAGGGGGCGCGGCGCAGCGAGCCCTTCGATGCGGCGGTGCTCGCAGCCTTTGGTATGAGCGCATTCGCCACGCTCGCACCGGGCCGCTCGACTTAAGCTATCCCGCCGCCAATCCGCCACTCCCAAGGAAAAAACCATGACCACTGTTCTCATCACCGGTGCCAGCAAGGGCATCGGCCTCGCAACCGCCCTGGCGTTTGCCCGGTCCGGCCATCGGGTCGTGGCCGGGATGCGCAATCCCGCCCAAGCGCCCGAACTCGGTGAGATCGCCGCGCGGGAAAAACTGGATGTCCGCATCGAAACGCTGGATGTCGACGATGACATTTCGGTCAACCGCGCAATCGAGCGCATCGAGCGGAATATAGGCGCAATCGATGTTCTCGTGAACAACGCCGGCATCGAGCGGGTCGGTGCGATCGAAGATATTTCGATGGACGATATCCGCGCCGTGATGGAGACCAACTACTTTGGTGCCCTCCGGTGCATCAAGGCCGTGGTGCCAGGCATGCGACAGCGGCGCAGCGGTTGTATTGTCAACGTCACCTCCATTTCCGGTCGCCTGGCCGGATCCCCGATGGGGCCCTACGCTGCTTCCAAGTTCGCCCTCGAGGCCGTCTCCGAATGCCTCGCGCAGGAAGTCAAGCCCTTCAATGTGCGCTTGGTGGTGGTTGAGCCCGGGATCATCGACACGGCCATGGCGACGCGGATCAGCACCGATGCAGCCCCGTCTGTCTACCCAAATCGCAACCGCATGGCCGCCCTCTTCAGAGGCTCCCTGCAACAGCCGACTCCGGCAACGCTCGTGGCTGACCGGATCGTTGAAATCGTGGTGACCGACACAGGGCAACTCAGGCATCCCGTCGGGCCGGATGCGGAACCCTTCCTCGCCTGGCGGCAGGCCATGGGTGACGAGGCCTGGGTAGCCTGGGGCGCGCTGGACGACGATGCCTGGTATGCGGCGGTCCAGGCCGACTTCGGAATGAACCTGCGCCCACACTGAACCTGCGCCCAATCACGGGGAATCCATTAAACATCGGTAATCACAATCAACTGACAGACATGAAGGACAAAGTTGCCCTCGTCACCGGCACCACGCTCACGCCGAATGGCGGCCTGACATTGACGGTTTGAGCACCCCGGAAATCACACAAGGAACTTCACCATGAAACGAATCCATTGCACTCTGTTCGCCCTCGCCCTGGCCGTCTCCGCTCATGCGGACACTTCGGCATCGGCAAACCCCCGCGCCGTCGTCGAGAGCGTCTATACGCTGGTCGCTGCCGGCGATGTGGAGGGCTTTGCCGCCTTGATGGCACCGGATATCGTCTGGCACCAGGCTGACGGGAACCCCTACGCGGACTTGAATCCCTACATCGGGCCGGAGGCCGTGCTGACCGGTCTGTTTGCCCGCCTCTCGAGAGATTGGGAGAACAAAACCGCAACGCTGAACGAGTTGGTTGTCGAAGGCAACCGCGTGGTCGTCTTCGGTCGCTATGTCCAGACCTGGAAGAGCACCGGCCGGGTGCTCGACATTCCGTTTGTCCATTCGTGGACGGTGCGGGATGGCCGGCTCGTGGCCTTCGAGCAATTCACCGACACGGCGGCTCTGGTCGCTACCATGACCGCTGACTCAGGCGCGGCCCGTCCTGGCCCGGATTCACAGGCAAACGCGTACGAGCAGGTCGCCCTCTTTCCGACCGACCGCACCCTCGTGCGCCCGGAAGATGGCGTGATGCTGGCCGACGGCACGCTGCTGGTTGCCGACCAGGTGCACGGCCTGGCGGCGCTGGCCCCGGACGGAGCCAAGCGACCGTTCGGTGATTTCGCCGCCGCGGGGTATGTCCATGAGCCGCCCGAGCGCAGTGCCGGCCCGAACGGGGTGGCGCTGGAGCCCGACGGGATTCACGTCCTGGTCGCCGATATCTTCACCGGCGCCATTTATCGCGTGAATACCGAAAGCGAGCAGGTGGAACTGGCCTATCAGCATGAATTCGGCGCCAACGCCGCGCGCAGTGACAGCAGCGGCGCGATCTGGTTTACCCAGTCGACGGAAAACAGCGGGCCGGACTCGGAAGCGCGGATGTTCGCGGCGGTCGACATGCGCTCGCTCGACGGCGCGCTGTTCCGGGTGCCACCACCGGGGGCGGATGGATCGCGGCCGGCGGCCGAGCGCAAGGTGCCCGGCATGGCGTTTGCCAACGGCCTGGCCATCGACGAGGCGCGCGGCCAGATTTACGTGGCCGAAGTGATGGCCGATCGCATCAGCGGCTACCGCCTGGACGTCGAATCGGGTGAACTGACCGAAGGCCGGGTGGTCGCCGAACTGCCGACCCCGGACAATATCGAACTCGACGCCTCGGGCCGCCTGTGGGTCGCCTCGCCGATTGCCAACGCCCTGCTGGTGGTCGATCCCGACTCCGGCCACTGGTCAACGGCCTTTTATCCCGAAACCCCCGAACACCAGGCCCTCTTCGCCGAGTGGCAGCGGCGTGGACAAACCGGCGAATCACGCCTGGAACTGATCGGGCCGGACATGTGGTCGCCCCTGCCGGGTCTGCTCACCGGCCTGATCCTGACCACCGAGGGTGGTCCGATCTACCTGACCGGGCTGGGCGACACGCTGGTGAAGCTTGAGCCTTCTCCCTTCAACAAACCATAGACATCCAAAATGAATCTGAATCTTTCCGGAAAAGTCGCCCTGGTCACCGGGGCCAGTCGGGGTATCGGGCGGGCCATCGCCGAAGGGCTGGCCGCCGAAGGTGTCCGCTTGGTGATTGCGGCACGTGGTGTCGAAACACTTGAGGAGGCCAAACGCTCCCTCGAAGCCAAAGGTGTGGAGGTGCTCGCTGTGCCAACGGACGTCGGGGATGACGCGAGCGTGGAAGCGTTGGTGGCGAAAGCCCGCGAGCACTTCGGAACAATCGACATCCTCATCAGTAACGCGTCGGCGCTCGCCGTGACGGGAGATCGGGCAAGCTGGGAGGCGAGTCTGAACGTGGATGTGATGGGTGCGGTTCGTCTGGTTGAAGCGGTATTGCCGATGATGAAAGCGGGGGGCGGGGGCTCGATACTCTTCGTGTCATCGACCTCGGCGATCGAGGCCGCACCCATGGATGATTTCGGCTACACCGCTGGCAAGGCCGCCCTCAATGCCTATGCCAAGAAGCTGTCCGTGGTCGAGGGAGCGAACGGCATTCGGGCCAATGCGCTCCTGCCGGGCTCGACGGAGTTTCCCGGCGGCGGTTGGGAGCAGATGCGGGAGCATCAACCGGCGATCTACGAAATGGTCCGCAAAAGTGTGCCTTCGGGAAGGCTCGGCACCCCTCAGGAGGTGGCCGATGCAGCTGTCTGGCTGGTCTCGCCGCGGGCCGGATGGGTCAATGGGGCCGCTCTTGTCGTGGACGGTGGCCAATCCAAGGCGATCCCTTGAGGCCCTCCAGAAGGTGCCTGTGCCAAGGGGTGCCATCCGCGACGCGACGTCCTCCACTTCGCCTACAAGGACGTGCAGCGGGCTGTGCGCCGGGATGGGTTCAAGCGGATCGATTACCACATCAACGGCGTCCACACCACCCAGCTTTTCGATCTCGAGCAGGACCCCCACGAAACCCGCAACCTCGCCGACGATCCCGCCCACCGCGAAACCTTGAACCGTCTGGGCCGGATCAAGACCACGGAGGGAGCGTCGGGTTCACCTGATGAATGCGGAGCATGAGCAAGACGCCCGGAGCGAGCGGCGACTGAAGTCGGCGCTGCCCGCAGCAGGGGTGTGATTAAAACCGCAGGGAAAGTAGCAGCGGCTTCCAGCCGCTTTCCACATAAAATTGCGGCAAGATGCTGCGGCTACTTTTGATCAAAACCCTGCGGCAGGCCATCTCCGCTTCGGCCTTGCCAAGGCTGGGCGGTGTTCCTCATATCGTTCTTACCCATGTCGTCCGCCTCCACGTCAGCTCCCGGCGAGTCCTCCGAAGCCGCGTCCCAAGAGCGGGCCGCCGCCTTCATTGCGCGCTGGAAGGCATCCTCCGGGAGCGAGCGCTCAAACTACGTTTCTTTCCTCAACGAACTCGCCGACCTCCTGGAGGTCCCGCGACCGGATCCGGCCACGACCGACAATGCCCGCAACGCCTACGTCTTCGAGCGCGCCATCGAGATGACGCAGCGCGGCACCACCGGCTACATCGACCTCTATAAGCGCGGGTGTTTCGTCTGCGAAACCAAGCAGGGCGTCGAGCGCGACGAAGAAAGTTCCGCGCTCAGCGAAAAGCTCCGTGAGCGCCGCCGCGCCCTGCGTAAAGGCCACGGCATTCGCGGCACGGCCGGTTTCGACCAGGTCCTCATCAAGGCCCGCAACCAGGCCGAGGGCTATGCCCGCAACCTGCCCGCCGACGAGGGGCGGCCTCCCTTCCTCATCGTCGCCGACGTCGGGCACAGCTTCGAGCTATTCGCCGAATTCACCCGCAGCGGCGGCGTCTACACCCCGTTTCCCGACGCCAGCTCCCACCGCATCCACCTCGCCGACCTCCAGCGTCCCGAAATCCGCGAGCGTCTCCGCCTCGTTTGGACCGACCCGCTCGCCCTCGACCCCGCCCGGCGCACCGCCGCCGTCACCCGCGAGGTCGCGGCCAAGCTCGCCGCGCTCTCCCGCTCCCTCGAAGCTTCCGGGCACGACCCGCGGGCCGCCGCCTATTTTCTCATCCGCTGCATCTTCACCATGTTCTCCGAGGATGTGGAGCTGCTCCCCAAGGGCTCCTTCAGCGAGCTGCTCAAGAGCCTTCGCGGCCAGATCCACATCGTCCCCTCCATGTTGGAGCATCTCTGGAAGGCCATGGACCGGGGCGACTTTTGCCCCCTGCTCTGGTTCCGCCAAAAGCTCCTGCGCTTCAACGGCGGCCTCTTCCGCGAGCCCTCCGCCCTCGCCATCAACGAGGACCAGCTCGAACTCCTCATCGAAGCCGCCGCCTGCGATTGGCGCGACGTCGAGCCCGCCATCTTCGGCACCCTCCTCGAGCGCGCCCTCGAACCGACCGAACGCCACAAACTCGGGGCCCACTACACCCCCCGCGCCTACGTCGAACGCCTCGTCCTCCCCACCGTCATCGAGCCCCTCCGCGCCGACTGGCAGGCCGTCCAGGCCGCCGCCGCCCAACTCGCCAACGAAGACAAAGAAAAACAGGCCCGCAAGGAGATCGAAACCTTCCACCGCCACCTCTGCCACATCCGCGTCCTCGACCCCGCCTGCGGCACGGGCAATTTCCTCTACGTCACGCTCGAACACCTCAAGCGCCTCGAAGGCGAAGTGCTCGACACCCTCGAACGCTTCGGCGGCAACCGCCGCCTCGAAATCGATACCGCCACCGTCCGCCCCAGCCAGATGCTGGGCATCGAGATCAATCCGCGCGCCGCCGTGATTGCCGAACTCGTCCTCTGGATCGGCTACCTCCAATGGCACCTCCGCACCAGCGGCGACGTCCGCACCGTCTCCGAACCCGTCCTCGAAGACGCCCAAAACATCGAGACCCGCGACGCCATCCTCGCCTACGACGAGAAAGAGTTTGTCCTCGTAGAAGCGGCTTCCAGCCGCCCAAAAAGTGTAGAAGCGGCTTCCAGCCGCTTGTCCGAAACAAACAAGCGGCAAGATGCCGCTTCTACCGTTGCAGCGGCTTCCAGCCGCTCGCCCTCTCCGGAAAAGCGGCAGGATGCCGCTTCTACCTCAGCCTCCACCTCAGCTTCCACCCAAGACCCCTACCGCTACTTCAATCCCCACCGCGAAATCCAAATCACGCAGGGCAACCTGCCCCATTGGCGGCAGGAAGACGTCACCTATTTCGTCACCTTCCGCTTGGCCGACTCAATCCCGCAAGAACGCCTCGAGAAATGGCGCACCGAACGCGACGAGTGGCAGGCGCTCAACCCACCGCCCCACACGGATGAGCAAAAGGCGGACTACTTCGACCGTTTTTCTGCCCGCATGGAAGAGTGGCTCGATGCCGGCCACGGGTCTTGCTGCCTCAAAGACCCGGAATGCCGCGCCATCGTGGAGGGTGCCCTCCGGTATTTCGACGGCAACCGCTACACCCTCGGCAAGTTCACCGTCGCGCCGAACCACGTTCACGTTCTCGTCACGCCCAAAGCGGGCCACGAACTCTCCGCCATCCTCCACAGTTGGAAGTCGTATACCGGCAACGAGATCAACAAACGCCTCAACCGCGGCGGTGCCCTCTGGCAAAAAGAGTTCTACGACCACATCGTCCGCTCTCCCGGCGCCGCCTACCGCATTGAGCAATACATCGCCAACCACGACCGCTCTTCCGAAAGCAAGCGGCAAGATGCCGCTTCCACCGTAGCAGCGGCTTCCAGCCGCTCAATCAGCGCGGATCCCGCTTACAGCCGCCCCGAAAGTGTAGCAGCGGCTTCCAGCCGCTCGTTCGATCCAAACAAGCGGCAGGATGCCGCTTCCACGGGCCACCCCATTTACCTCACCCACTGGGACGGCCGCACCACCAAACCCCATCCCGTCACCGGTCGACCCGTGCCCGACGAATCCGCCCAAATCCCCGTTTACCACTACAAAAATCCCCGCCCCGCCCAATGGCCCAAAGCCGACTTCATCGTCGGCAACCCGCCCTTCATCGGGGCCTCCCGCATGCGCGACGCCCTCGGCGACGGCTATGTCGAGGCCGTGAGAACGAGCATCCAAGCCGTCCCCGAGAGCGCCGACTTCGTCATGTATTGGTGGAACCACGCCGCCGACCTCGTCCGCTCCGGCCAAACCCGCCGCTTCGGCTTCGTCACCACCAACTCCATCCGCCAAACCTTCAACCGCCGTGTTTTGGAAAGCCACCTCACCGTAGCAGCGGCTTCCAGCCGCTCCTCATCTTCGGAAAAGCGGCAAGATGCCGCTTCCACACGCCCCCTCTCCCTCCTCTTCGCCATCCCCGATCACCCCTGGGTCGACGACCTCGAAGCGGCCGCCGTCCGCGTGGCCATGACCGTCGCCGAAGCCGGCAACGCCAGCGGGCTCCTGCAAACCGTGGAATCCGAAGAACCGGGCGATGAGGCTTACAAGGTGACGTTCCGCGAAAAGGTCGGGAAGATTGCAGCGGATTTAACTATTGGCGCGGATGTGACCTCGACAGGTCCCGTCCTGGCGAATTCGAATCTGAGCAGCCGCGGAGTGATGCTTTTTGGTAGCGGGTTTATCCTCACGAAGAGTGAAGCCAAAAGTCTCGGATACGGAAAAGACCCATCACATAGCCTCGTCATCCGGCCATACTTGAATGGTCGGGATCTCACCGCAAAACCACGCAACGTCCTCGTCATCGATCTATTTGGTTATGAACCCGATGAAGTTCGGCAGCAGTTTCCCGAGATCTTCCAATGGATTCTTGAAAGGGTTAAGCCCGAGCGCGATCAAAACCGAGACGAAGCGATCAAGAAGAATTGGTGGTTGCACGGGCGCCCCCGAGTTGAACTTCGGGAATACGTGAAAGGTCTCCCTCGCTACATCGCCACCGTCGAAACCTCCAAGCACCGCTTCTTCCAGTTCCTCGACGCCTCCATCCTCCCCGACAACAAGCTCGTCAATATCGCTCTCGACGACGCCTACTTTCTTGGAATTCTGTCGAGCCGCATTCATGTCGCGTGGGCCATGGCCAACCGGAGTAATCTCGGCTATGGCAACGATCCCGTGTATGTGAAAACCCGCTGCTTCGAAACCTTCCCTTTCCCCGACTGCACCGAGGCGCAAAAGGCCCGCATCCGCGAACTCGGCGAGGCGCTCGACGCGCACCGCAAGGCCCGTCAGGCGGCCAACCCCGACCTCACGATGACGGGCATGTACAACGTCCTCGAAAAGCTCCGAGATGTAGAAGCGGCTTCCAGCCGCTCTTTCGGCAGAACCCGGCGGCAGGATGCCGCGGCTACACCGGTGGAAGCGGCTTCCAGCCGCTTTTCCTCCCAAGACAAGCGGCAGGATGCCGCTTCCACTTCCCTCACCGCCAAAGAAAAGACCATCCACGAACACGGCCTCGTCTCCATCCTCAAGCAACTCCACGACGACCTCGACGCCGCCGTGGCCGACGCCTACGGCTGGCCCGCCGACCTCACCGAAGAAGACATCCTCACCCGCCTCGTCGCCCTCAACCACGAACGCGCCGCCGAAGAAAAGCGCGGCCACATCCGCTGGTTGCGCCCGGAATATCAAGCAAAGGGCGAAGGGCGAAAGGCGGAGAGCCAAGCCGAGCAAGGCGAGATCCCCGGCATGGAGGGCACCCCCTCCACGCCCTCTGCTCCCAGCTCCATGCCCTTTGCCAAAGCCCCCTGGCCCAAGGCCCTGCCCGACCAGATCCGCGCCGTCCGCACAGCCCTCGCAACCCTCGCCGTCCCCGCCAACGCCTCCGCGATCGCCCAACTCTTCACCGGTGCCCGCAAAGACCGCATCGAAGCCATCCTCGAAAGCTTGCAAGCCCTCGGCCATGCGCAGGAGGTGGAGGACGGGAGGTATTCGGCGTGAGGGGCTGATGAAAGCGTCTTGGGATTAGCGGGGCCGCCGGACCCGTAGCACCAGCCAAGGCGGGTTAGAACCCACAATCGCCGCAATCACCACCGCCATCTGAATCATCTCCGCCAAAAACCCAACCGATGAATTTCCAGAACATCCACCCGGCGAAAAAGAAGAACAGCAACTCTAACATACCCCCTTGAAACCCGCTATCCTTTGCGGCTTCAACGAAAAAAGCGGGGCCGCCGGACCGAAGGGTGTGATTGCGAAGTTTGTCAGTGGCGAAACGAGAACGCTGCGGACCGGTAGCTGACGTAGCCGGGGTGGCTTCAGCGCCCGGCTTGTGGCGGCGGGCGTGTCGCGGATTGACGAACATCCCGGCGTCGCGGAAAGCGAGCGATTGTTGCCGACTGCTTGCCGTTGCGATGTCGGGGGATGAATCCCTCCGACTACTTTTCGCCCTCCGGTCGGCGAGGAAGGGTTGAACCTGTCCGCGTCCGATGACAAGCTACGTGTTCACACTCCGGACGGTATGCAAAGTGGCGGCGGCATCTTGCCGCTGAACTTGGGCAGAAGCGGCTGGAAGCCGCTTCTACAACCCGGCACGGCATCCAAGGACAGGGCTGAAAATTCAAACTCGTCCGAGCAAGGTCCATTTGCGGTCGTTGTATTCGCTCTCGCTGAGGGCGCCCTTGCGATAGAGGGCAAAGAGTTCGGAGAGCTGGCGCAAGGGGTCTTCCCGTTCGGGGGCGAGTTTGGCGAGAAGGGCCTTGCGCAGGGTTTCGAACTCTTCTTTTATAAGAACGGCGCGTTCCGTTTCCGTGAGGTCCTGTGCCAGCGGTTTCATGGTGATGAACGGAAGTAAACAGCAGGTCTCCTCACAGGTCTCCATCGCCTATGCTCCCTTCTGTAATTGCCAGGTGACGGTGACCGAGCGCGTCACGCTGATGGAATGGGGCGTGAGGGGAGCCAGCGATCCGGAAGGAACCTCCTCCTGAATGAATAAACCGGCACCGTCCACTTCTGCATCTGACTCGATGCGGAGAATTGCCCCGAGTTGACAACCGGCTGCCGTGGCCAAAGCCCGCGCGCCCGCGCGAGCATTTTCAAACGCTGCGGCGAAAGCATGGGCATTCAAACCATCTGGATTAGCCAGTTCGTAATCGAGGTGAACCTCGGGTGTGGCCGCACTGTCCCAGATACAGCGTAATACATTATCGAACCGGGAGTCGCCCATAGAAAAAATCAACTCAGAGGTTTCGGTAGCGCGGAAACCGATCTGGCGAATCCGCCCATCAACATATTCAGTCTCAGGCTGAATCCGGCGACCGGAACTTTGTAGCTCGGACGGGTCCAAACTCGCCTGACTTATGGCTTTATGCAGGCCCTTGATTTTTTGATCAAGCTCCTTGGTAGCATCTTGATGGCCAATCCGGATTGCAGAGAGTTTGATATGAATACGGGCTTGGTCGGCGGGCTCCAAAATCGTGCCGTCGGCACGGATACGCAGGGTGGGTGGTTTCATTTTGGGTAGGGGGAAGGGGTTTACATGTTCCACAAACCGAAAAGGGCTCCGGCGATGGCTCCGGTGGTGATCGGGCGACGCTGCCAAAAGGGAGCGGATCGCTTTTGGGCGTCGTCCACCATCTCACGAAAGGCCGCATTCAACATGGGCGGTGAGGTCAAACGCGGATTGAATACCTTTTGGGTGGGTGCGGTGGTATCGGTCAAGGTGCGTGTGAGGAAATCCGGCAGCGCCGCCAGCTCCTCAAACCAACCCCGTGTGCTCCCCTGCATCTTGCGGAAGACCGGCGTCCAGATGTCTTTCGGGTCGTAGGCCGCCGCCACCTCCTTCTCCCAATCCACCAGCACCCGCAGTGCATCGGCATAGTCCGAGCACGCGGCGTCGATTTCGCCAGCATCGCCCTCCGCGCCACCGCGCCCCCAGGCATCGCTGAGTTGTTCGAGGACGAGCGGAGCAGCCAAATCGATCCAACTCACAAGATAGTTGATCCGCCTCTCCACAAAGGTTGAGGCGTCTTCGCCACTGAGGTGTGTCAGCCGCACGGCACCGGGACGGCACGCGGCTCCGTGCTCGCGGCGCAGTCGCTCAATCGGCGGTGTGAGGCGGGCCAGGGTACGCCGGTATTCCCAATGCGGGCTTCCTTTTTCGGGGAGGGTTTCCATGGTTTCCTTTCTTGGGTATCGTTAAAGGAAAATACCTCAATATCCCCCTATGTCGATCTTCAGATTGGCCGGAATCTCGACCGGGTGTGATTCAAACGGCGGGTTTGATCAGAAGTAGAAGCGGCATCTTGCCGCTGATCAAAGGTAGATGCGGCATCTTGCCGCGATGAAAGGCGGAAAGCGGCTGGAAGCCGCTGCTACCTAACTCGGGAAAGGGGCTGGAAGCCGCTTCTACTTTCCGCGCATTTTTAATCACGACCGGTCGACCACCGGGTAGCGCGGGCGGTGGAGTTCAGTGCCGAGGGTCGCGGCCATGTCGGCTTGTCGACAGGCGGAAACGTCCCGGCGTCGGCGGGGCAGGGGAGCCCCACCGGGATACCATTGGATGATCCGATGGTTGGCCCGCCGATCCGCGATGTCCGCGAGCAACGCCTCCAGGAGCCCCTCCGCCCCCGCCGCCTTTTCCTCTCCCGGCACGACGATGGTAAGGAGTTCCGGAGCGCGAATGGCTGCAAAGAGGGCCTCTCTGGAAGCGACAAAGCGGACCCGCACACCGGCCTCTCGCACCCCGTGCGCTTCGGCGGTGAATCGCTCCGCGTCCGGTGCGAACCACACGACCTCGGCCCGGCACGGTTCAAAGGGGGCGAGTACACGTTCGGTCTCCGATGGGTCGGTGATCCACGCGGACCCGCGCGCGGCGGGATCGACGAAGCGAGCCTGAAGGGTTTGCACACTTCCCCTGGCAAAGAGATCGAGCCAGTCCGTCCAGTGCTCCTGCCATGCGCGGATGGAGGGCAGAAGCCCCTCCGGTGGCTCATCGACAGACCGCCGTTCCCGCTCCGCCGCCAGATCGTTCCACAACCAGACCTGCATCGAGAGGCGCAGAAGCGCCCACAAGCGTCCGGATCGAACGGGCAGAAAAATGTCGGCCAGATCATCGGCCACAACCGTTTCCTCGAAAACCCGCGGACGCCAACGGCGCAGCCGCACAATGCGGCCATCGCACAAACGCGCCGCCTCAACCTCCGCGAGGAGATCGGGTATATGGGGCTTCTGCCGGCCGAACAACCCGCATTTGATGAACCGGATGCGCTCCTCACGAAAAGCCGAGAGGCAAGGGGGTTCCGCCCTCGGATCATCCGAGTCAAGCGCGGGCGAAAAAGGGAAGAGCCGCACTTCGGCCGTGAACTCGCCGCCGGAAACGTAGAAAAGCCGCAAGGAGGGATGCGCGCCTTCCGCCCAATCGCAGCCAGCAAAACGGAAGTGCGGGGGTGCGTCCACACAGTCCGGCACGGGAACGGGCGACGAAGGCATGGCTCTCCCCGCATAATGCCGCTGCACCCACGCCCTCGCACGGGCGCGGAGATAGGCCACGACCGTGGCTGCCGCCTGCTCCTTGCTCGGCAAGATGGTGCCCTCTGGTGCCGGAGTTCCCTTTTGGTCCACAATGCGCTGTAGGGTGGGCTGGCCCAGACAGCGCACACGATCCGACAGCTCCATCAAACCCCAGTCGCAAAGGAGGATGAGCGTGTTGCGGGAGACCGGTCCATATTCATTCCCCGAATCCTCGGGATCGGGCAGCATCCATAAATCCGGAGCGGCCCGCGCTTGGGCGGTGAGCCGTGCGTTGCGCAGCGCGGCCAATTCGGTGTACTCATACTCGCCAATGGGGCGGTCCAAATCCTTCCGGCGGAAGCCGTGTTTGTCCCCAAACCACTTTGTCGGTCGCCCCTCGACAAAGACCGACGCGGACGGAGGCCAGAGCGAACGCAGATCCGGGCACTCGACCTGTTTCCCATCCGGGCCAAACACGCGCACGGCCCGGCGACAGGAGACCAAATGCGTGTGCACAAGCGACGGATCGGCCTGTGTATCCATCAACTCGATGCGCGCGTTCGGGAGACTCCGCGCGAAAGCCTCCAGCGGCAACAAGATGCCGTGGTCGCCCTCCGACAAAGCTCCGCCGCCCGGAGAAAACCAACCGAAAACCCGAAAGATCACCGCTCCCTGCCAAAACGGATCATCCAATGTCACGACCATGGGGTGATTTTCACAGAGGCTCGCGCACTTTGCCAAGACATTGCGCAAAAAAAGTCGGGGGGACGCGGCAAAGTCCTCCGGCTATTGCCCACTGTTGGCGAGGTTCCCATAGCCCCCGCGAAGCCTCCAAAAGTGTGCCTTCGGGGAGGCTCGGGACCCCTCAGGAGGTGGCCGATGCAGCCGTCTGGCTGGTCTCGCCCCGGGCCGGATGGGTCAATGGGGCCGCTCTTGTTGTCGACGGTGGCCAATCCAAGGCGATCCCTTGAGGCCCTCCACGCCTTAGCCCGGAGCTGTGCGGGCATTTTGGATACACCGGAGAGGAAGAATTCCATACCCCTCATTGATCCCGCTGCCCCTGTCGTCGCCCCGCGCGCGTGGCCCGTCCAAATTCAGGCACCGCTCTCCAAAGGATTTCTCTCGGGAAACCACCAGGGATAGGTCACTTCTTTTTCGCTTTGGCACACAGTGGAGGCCAGGACTTCGCGGTGGAGTTGTTCGGTTGGATACGGGATCCCCCGGAGAGAAATGTTTCCGTCCTGAATGACGGCGTAGTGCGCGCCGCGCCAACGCTCGTCGGTGCGGCGGTAGGAGAGGCTGCCGGGGTTGATCCAGCAGTCCTCGTCGGAGAGGAAGGTGATGCTGCGGCGGTGGGTATGTCCGAAAATCATGCGCTGCAGGCTCTGGCCAAAGCGTTCCTCGCCGAAACGCTGGAACTCTTCGAGGGACCGGATGATTTCGTAGCCCTGATAGGCATGGGTCAGTCCGTAGGGAATGCCGTCCAGTTCCACGACCCGCTGGAGAGGGAGGTCTTTCAGATACGCGAGATGCCGGGGGGACAGTTTCCCGGCGTTGTCGGTTCGCCAGGTGTCCGGCGCGTGTTCCGCCGGTCGCTCTGCCGCCGCCACGACCAAATCGTCGTGGTTGCCGCGCACCGCCAGCGCCTTTTTTTCCATCATCCACTCCACACACTCCACGGGATAAATGCCGTAATCGACAATGTCACCGATACAGAGAATCAGGTCCGCATCGGACTCCCGCTTCCACACGGTTTCCAGTGCGATGAGATTGGCATGAATATCGGAGATAACCAGCGTTTTCATAAGAAGCCTTTCGGGTAGGGAACCCTCAAGGTATTCTTCGGCTTTGTCACCCGAAACTCTCTTTCTGCCGATACGCCAAAACGCGCTGCCGGCTTACGGGGCAACCGAAGAAACATAGGCCGCGAGCTCGTCTCGTGCTCGGGGGTGTGAGGAGTTGAAGAGCATCTCCATCGATCGGGAGAACCCGATAGCCTCAGGACTCCTTACCCCGGTGAAGGCAGACTGACATCACTGGCGGAATTCGGCAGGAAGAAGGGGAAAGGGTTGAGCACCAAAGGTGCGGCTGCATATCAGCCCAGGCCAGCGCCTTGGGACATTCAGGCATCCCCCATCCGGAGGGCTGAAAGCCCGATATATGCCCGTAGGCGAGGCGTTTGGGTCGGGCTTTCAGCCCTCATTCCGGCGGGGTTGAGCCCACCCAGGGCGTTGCCCTGGGCTGGTATAGTCTGGGGCCGTTGGCCCGCAACCGGGATCTCCCAAAGGACAAACGGTGTCAGCCTCATTTTCACACTGTGTAGGCACGCGCGCGATCTTTCGCGATCACAACTTTATCGCAATCAGCGTTTTCCGCTAAGGCCCGCCATTTTCGAGAGACGATGGATCAAGAGTCCTGAGTCTGGGGCCGTTGGCCCGCAACCGGGATCTCCCAAAGGACAAACGGTGTCAGCCTCATTTTCACACTGCGTAGGCACGCGCGCGATCTTTCGCGATCACAACTTTATCGCCATCAGCGTTTTCCGCTAAGGCCCGCCATTTTCGACAGAGAATGGATCAAGAGTCCTGAGGCAGCGCCACCTCCGCGCTGATTTACTTGTTACTGTTTGGTCGCAATCGGTTTCTCTTGGAGGGGAAGGACCCTTTCTTGGCCCGTTTGAGACGCTGGTTCTGCAGTGGATGAACTTTTTAACGGAAATTCCAGCGAGGGCATGGCAACCCGAATAGGGTTTGGCCTTCCACCCATGGCGGTGAAAGATGAGGGTGGCGTATTTATTGCAACGCGGTCCGGCGGCCTGTCAGAATCCCTCAAGCGAATGCCGTCTTATTGATTCGTCCGGCTGGACCGATCAATCTCGTCCATCAGGATCTGCGGTAAGGCGTAGCGGCTCTCCTCCGGCCAATCGGCGGTTGGATCCGGCACCTCCCAGGGTTCCTGGTGATAGGCATCAACGGCCCGGGCCATAGCCTCATCAATATGCCAAAAGGCTTTAGCGCGGTCGCCCGCATACTCCGGGTAGGGAGCGGCACTGACCGAGGGGTTTTTAATATCCGCATCGGTCAGCCAGCCTTCGAAGGCGCGAACCGGAAGCAGGCGAGCAGGTGCTTCCGCAGACTCCTCGCCAACCTGACGCATCTTTACGACACTGCGGATGAATTGGGCCACGAGCACGGAAAGCGAATGGTCCCAATCGGTATGATCGCCTCCCCGATGAACGACCAAAGACAGGGCATTATCAGGGTTGCGGGTACGCCGTTCGATCTTCTGGGCCCGGATCAATATCCACTGGGTCTGATTTTGAAGGCTCGGATTGGTTTCATGCAAACTCAACTCCGCGCGCAGCCCACCCCGCAGGTCCCCCCCGGCTGGTCCAAATTCCTCAAATTCACCATTGATGGAGAGCAAAGGTGTTCCTGCAAATGAAAGAGAATTATCGGGTATATGATCTTGGAAGTTTCCACTCTTCAGATGAACCACCCCGAAAACCCGTTCCGGCTTCCAATAAGCCACATTTCGCGCAAAGATACCTCCGGTGGAATGCCCCATGGTGAGCCAGGGGACCAGCTTCAACTCGGGCCGTCCACTAACTTGGGCGGCTTGATCAAGGGCGGTTAACAACCGTTCCCCGGCGTCGGAGCGCTGGACATCAAAGGTCCCGCTAAAGTGCGGCTGAAAAAACAGAATCGCCATCCCGGCATGAGCGCACGCCTCCCGGATGAGAGGATCCCGCACCAACTTTCTCTCCAGTTGAATCTGACCGGCAAGAAGAACTCCCCTGATCGTTTCCAGCCCTTCCGGAATCCAGAGATGGCCACCGCCGGATCCCGCGGTTCTTCCCTGCGGCGATCAGTGAGAGGAACCGCAAAGGTGTAATCCCACGAGCCCTCCGCGACCGCAAGGGGAGCGCCCTCCCCTTGGACAAGGCATCCGCTGGAAAAGGTCATGAGGACAAGCAGGAAGCTACGGAAAGCGAGCATCTTGACCAAGACAATGAAGCGGCACGGTAACCTTGCCGACAATGAAAACGCGCCACAACGCCAACGCCAACGCCAAGGGGCAGGCGTCTCAAGGAACCGCGTAAACAGTGCGTTAATCGCTCTCCCACACCACCTGCAGGCGGAAGAAGAAGCGGGTTGTGTCCATCTCAAGAAAGATCGGAGTGGGTCCAAAACCGACGCCACTCCACACAGGTGAAGTTCCCCAATCCTCCAGATCCGGGCTCCACCAGATTTCGTAGGTCAGGGCGGAATCGTCCACACGGGGGAAATCAAGCAGAACCCCTTCCGGTGTGGTATCCATATGAAGCTGTAGAGCATTGGCGGGGGTGCTTGCGTTGCCGCCGAGTGCATAGCGCAGGAGGTTGGGCGCACCACCGAAGGTATGGGTTTTCGAGCGTTGGCCCACGGGCAACTGCAGTGCCCAGGCATCGTAGCCAGAAGAGGCTGCAGACTCGGTATGGATCTCGATCAGGTTGATCTTATTGTTCTCAGAGGCAGGTGCATTCGAGACGGTGAGCCGCCCGTCGGTGACCTCGACGGTGGCTTCTCCCTCGATCCAGCGGTTGCCTGAGGTTGGGGTTCCATGCACCACCGGGCTATCCTCAACATTGATCCTGTAGACGCTGTCAAAGTGTCCGGGATCGCCGGCAACGATGCGCACCTGATAGCTTCCGTTGGGCACGGCGATTTCCCATGTATAGGTGCCCTCCAACTGCATGTGGAGGAGCGTGTCGTGTTGGAAGTCTGTCGAGTTCGGCAGGTTCCGCCTCCGCGCGGCGGCGGTATTGTCGCCGTTCCAGCCGTAGTGGAACCCGTTGCCGCGATCCCCGAAAACCTGCCCGATGTCCCGCAACCAGCCTTGGGGGGCATCGACATCGTTCTGAAAATTGATGCGTGCGAAGAGCTGCGCACCCGGTGGCGGCACGGTGGCCTCCAGCCAGATCGGATCGCTCTGGGCATAGCCTTCGGAGTTGGTCACCCGCACATGGTATTGAGCCTCGTCCTCGAAGCGGACATTGGAGATCTCCAGCGAAGCATTGGTGGCACCGGGAATCGGTGCCCCATTGCGATACCACTGATATGTCGGTGCGGGTATGCCGGTGGCGGTCACTGCAAATTGGGCGGTGCCGCCCAGGGTCACCGTCTGCGGTTGCGGGGTCTGGGTAATCACCGGAGGGGTGTCCACGCTGGAATCGGAATGGGGAACCAGAATGGCAAAGAAGGCACTGTCGGTTTGTGCGGTCGGGGAGGAAGAGCCCCAGTTGGGAGGATTGGCAGTCGGGAGAGGGTTCCCGGACGCCTCGGCGTGGTATCCGCTCACCAGAATCTTATCGCCCAAGGGCCAGATGCCCCCAATTTCAGCACTCCGCCAAACTCCAGCGCCATCGACCGGATTTATTTGGCTGGATAAGAGGGTGGAATACTCCAATCGGCTCAAGTCGCTACTATAGACCCGGACGAAGTTGCCCCAATTTGCCACGCCCTCGTCGACTCTAAAATCCGCACCAATGGCTGGAACAGCCGGGAAGGGCTGATCGACAGTGATTTCTCCGGTGTCATTGTCGAAGGCGATCACATTCCGGATTTGACCATTCAGCCGGACCCGGCAATTGGTCAGGATCAGATTTGCCCCGATCATGTTCTGGGCCGTAAATCGAGTGGTTGATACGGCTCCACTCACCGTTCCAGAGATAAAGGGACGGATGTTCCGGTGAAAGGCATTAGCGGTCGTCTGCACGGTGCGTCCAAACCCATAGATCATCACCTGCCCTTGTGCGTTCACGCTCATTTGTGCGCCGATACCGGTGGTGTTGCGGTTCGGCCAGCCGCCATTCTGATTGGGCCAAAAATCGTGATTCGGATTGGAGCGATCCGTTTGCCCCAGGCTATCGCCATCGCCAAAATCGGAGGTCATGACATACTCGGCAACATAAGTGGCGGCAAGGATGGTGGACCGGTCCCCCTCATCCCGGTATTTTCCCAACCAGGATTGATGAATATTGCCCGAGCTGCCGGTGAACTGGTTCACAAAGCCGTTTCCACCGGGATTGGCTGTTATCTCATTCCCCCTCCAAAAATTAACGACATTGTTGCCGTGCGCCCGGGCTCCGACGAAGACGATGCCTTGATGACCCTCATCATCCAACGGGGTGCTGTAGTCGATCGCGATGGCGTCAATGTACTGGTCGGGGGTAGATGTATGGGTGCGGGTCATCTCGGTCCCATCAATCAGGAACGGATCTCCGGGCTGTATGGCGTGGTCGGGCGCATTCACGAATGTCAGCGTACCGGTAGCTGAGTCGAACCCACTGATCTGACTGTAAACACGCCGATGATTGGCCGCCCCGTCCATCCAGTAGAGTCTTCTGTAACCATTGATATAACCGTCCGAGCCAGAGGTCTTTCGGTCGATATTCAACGACTGACCAATCAGGGCATTGACTTGAATCTGATTGCCAGAAGGAACCTGATCAACCGCTCCGGGAATGTTTTGCGGACCTTCATCGGAGGTGTCACCATACTCCCGATACATCCGTGCCCACCAAATCATGTAACCCTCACCGTCCAAAGCAATCAGGGCGGGCTCGAAGTCAGGGTTGTTGGTGGCGGGAAGGCGGCTTTGCCAGTTGAGCCCAATGTAAGCATGGTTGTTGCGGCGGTCAACCGTAATCGCGCCTACCCGGGGTGTGTAGGGGGCACCTTCAGCATTGCCAACACCAGCGAGCCGATATCCTGTGTAGCCGCGGGAGTGATAAGCCCACTGGTTGTTTTCGCCGCCGGACGGCACCCACCAGTAATCCCACCAGAAAGCGTCCAAGGGATAGGTGCCGCGACGCCAGAAGCCATTTTCATCCTTTTGCCAGCGATGAAAGTCCTCTGGGTTGAAGGAGCGTTGCATGCCGGGAATTCCGGTTCGCTGGGTTTTGAGGACCATGCGACTGTCCACCGCGCTGAATCCCGGGGGGAAGTCCTTCTCCGTGCCCCAAAACCACTCGATGGTTTCATTGCCATCACTAATCGTATGGACACGAAACCCTGGCATCCCAGTCTGCGGAATGAGGGGGAAATGATCCGGTAAGGTCAATTCCGGCCCCGGGTCTGCCGCCAGGACGATGATTTCCGCCCAGCCATCCTCGTAAGGCCTCCCCGTTTGAGCGATGATGCGCCCGTCATTGTAGACGTCCCATGGCTGACGAACCCCATGATCATTACCCCGGCCCCGCGTGTTGATGTTCCAGAAGTATCGAGCCGCAGAAGGCGTGCCCGTGATGAAGTTTGCGTTCAACCGGGCAATGAAATAGCCGCCCGTCCCGCCTGTCCCTCCCCTTTGCCCGGAAAGATAGATGTTACCGGTCGGATCGGTCGGGGCGGTGTCGGTCTTTATATGGGTGACATTAAACGCCGACCCGTGCGGGAAGTGGATCAGCCGCAAAACTTGGGAAGCATCTTGACTCACATGGAGCACAAATGCGGTAACGTTCGAGTTCACGCTTTCTGTGTGGAGGATGGTGCCATTTTCAGCCGTGAGGCCAATCTGCGTAACCGGAGTGCCCTGAGGAACCCAATCCAAATTGCTGGCAGCACCACCGATGAGAATGGTTCCATCCGACAGAGGCAGGTTCCCGAAAAAGCGCGTCGCACCTGATTGCCCTGCATAGAATACTCGATCCATCGCTGCGGCAGAGACCGGGAAGATCCAAAAGCAAATTAAAGCGGTAAATAGATTGCTAAAAAGGGCGGGGGTAGGTTTTGACGCGTTCATTTCTCCAGGATACGAGAATTTCCCGAACCCGGATACCCTCTGGCGGGCATTTTATTTTGTTATCTGCGCCATTGCCGCAGCAAAGCATGACGGCGTATTCGCTGTCGCGCTTGGTGTCCCGATCGACAGCGGGCGGTAGACCCCAGACGAGCAGGAGCCAACCTATTCACGGATTTCCACAGCCGGGGGGGGGCTCGTTCAGGGCGGAAAATTTTTGTGTCTTTCGCGTGGTTTGTGAACCCCAAACACCGTGCGGAAGACGAACTGCCGGCCTACGGGCCAACAGAAGAAACGTAGGCCGCGAGCTGGTCTCGCGCTTCGGGGTCTGAGGAAATGCGCCAGCGCAAGGGAGTTTGTCCGTGGAACTTGCGGAAAACCCGGCCGAAGACCGAAGGATCGGAATAGCCGACCATCGCGGCAATATCTGAAACCCCCAGATCCGTCTCCAACAATAGCCGCTCCGCTTGACGTATTCGCAGCTCACGCAAAAACGATCCAGGGGTCCGTCCGTTATGCCGCTGATAGAGAACACTGAACCGGGATCGACTCAGTCCAGCGGCGGCCGCCCATTCCGTGACCCCGAAATTACCCCCCAACCGTTCCCGGGCGACATTTTCCGCCCGCCTCAAACGGTCCGCCAGATCGGGACGCGTTTCCTGCCTGGAGTGATTCCAAACCTCCGCAACCAGGTTTAAGATCAACCCGGCCAGCATGTGATGCGCCTCCAGGGTGGACAATGGGTGATGCTTTTTCCATAACCGGACCACTTCCGGGACGGTTGCGCTGAAGTGCGGACACAGGGACGGCGGAATCCGCACTGGCAAATCCACCCCCCAGACCTCCTGCGGCAAGGGTTGGGCGGTCGTCGAAAGCTCCGCCCATTCGTCCGGGTGACAAGTCCCTTCGACGGTTCCTCGCCGTCCTCCTTGGTCAACGACCTCGAAATGTATCCAGGCAAGGGTATTTCCTTCGTTCGATCCAATCTCGCAGCGGGCTCCGGGCGGAATCAGATAGGCTTCCCCCGGACCAATCCGCTTTGTCTCTCCATTCACGCGAAGATTCTCTTCTCCCTCCAGGTTACCAACGAGCAGATACCAGGGCATTCGACGCACCGGTTTAAGCCACCGCTGGTCGCGTTGCTCATGGTCGCATCCGATCACATGCACCCGATAGGGCCCGGTCAGGGAAATCATGATTTCAAAACAGAAAAACCGTTCGCCGATCATGGGCAAGGTTCTTCACACCCGTGAATCCGGAGAGATAAAACAAAAAGTCGAAACAAGGAAACAACGAATCCAACGCCTTTTTCCTCCAATTGCGGTAATCTTGAGGTTCAATTTTTATGAAACATTCCATCAACCCAACCCGCTCCCTCCCCGATGACGAGGTGATTCAGTGGATCAACCGTCATGTCTGGACAGATGGGGCCGAATTGGCCACCGAATGGCGGCAAGCCCGCGAGGAAGGACGCGACCTGACCAGTGTGGACAGTGATTTCGCTCGCCTGCTCGCAGTTCCCGCCCCTGACGACTCCTGGCATCAACACCTCGGCGGGGAGCGGAATCTCCGGTGGTGGGCGGAGGCCGTCGCCCTGGTCGATCGCGTCCAAACCTTGCCCCTGCGCAAGGACTTTTGCTTCGTCGAACCCGATGATCTTGCGGCCATCCGGAAGGAGCGTCCACCGGAGATCAACCGACCGTCGTGGTCTGGAAACCGGGATCTTTTCGAGGAAAAACTTCACGGTGGTCTCCTCGGGCGAATCTGCGGATGTATGCTGGGCAAACCGGTTGAAAGCTGGACCCGGAAGAGCATTGAAGTGACCGCCCGCCTGACCGGCAACTGGCCCCTTTCGGATTATCTCCGCATGCCCACCGAAGAGGAGCAAAAGAAAATTGCCGCCGAAAACCCGTCCCATTATTTCCGCAAGCCCTCTCCCGGCGTCTTGCGCGGAACCATTGATGGCATGGTCATTGACGACGATATCAACTACACCGCGCTCGGGTTTGTTCTGGTCGATCAATTTGGTCCTGATTTCACCCGTCAGGATGTCGCCACCGCATGGTGCGGCTATCTCCCCATTTTGCATACCTGCACCGCTGAACGGGTGGCCTACCGCAATTTCGTCAACAACGTCCTGCCCCCGCTCAGCGCAACCTACCGCAATCCCTACCGGGAATGGATTGGGGCCCAGATTCGGGCAGACTATTTTGGCTACGCCAATCCGGGCAATCCGGAGCGCGCGGCTGAATGGGCGTGGCGGGACGCCTCCATCAGTCACACCCGCAACGGTATCTACGGGGAAATGTGGGTTGCCGCGATGCTGGCCGCCGCCTACGTCGAAACCGATTGGCCCACCATCATCGAGGCCGGCCTCGCCCAAATCCCCGCCCGTTGCCGCCTCGCTTCCGACATCAGGGAGATTCTCGCCGCCCGGCGCGGCGGTCAAAGCTGGACCGCGGTAATCAACCACATCCACACCCGTTGGCAGGAAACCTCTCACCACGATTGGTGCCACACCAACAGCAATGCCCAGGTCGTTGTTGCGGCTCTGCTCTATGGCAATGACCAATACGGTGAAACCATCAGCAAAGCGGTGATGGCTGGCTTCGATACCGATTGCAATGGCGCAACCTGTGGAAGTCTTTGGGGTGTCGTTCACGGCCTCACCGCCCTTCCGGAACAATGGACCTCGCCCATGAATGACATTGTCCGAACGGGAGTGACCAAATACCCCCGAACCAGCATCAGTCACCTCGCTGGCAAAATGGCCGAAACGGCCTGGAAGAATTTATGACGACCCCCTCAACAACTTTTCGGTTCTTCGGGAAAGTTTGTGAAAACACCCTGTCAACAAGGCGCGTCGGCATGGGGCAGAGATAATTTGGCCGCTGAATCCAAAGGGGCGCATGCTTCCAGCGTGCAGCAGGGATCCCGCTTTCGCCGGAATGCTTTCACGCTGGAAGCGTGAGCCCCTTCAACGCTGAGGGAATCGGATCCCATTGCAGTCATGACCTCTGCGTTGTTCGCACCCATAGGCATCCCTTTCCACAGAAATCGCCGAGGAACCAACTTTTCTTTCCCTCGATGCGCGAATCGATGGAGCTTGCTCCGGCCCGGCGGAGGGTAGGCGGCGACACGGCACCGGATGCTCCGCGAGCGCGATCAGGAGACCCGATTGGCTGCCATTAGCGCTTTGCGCTGTCCATACAGGTCTCTCGAAGAAGGGATAGGTCACTTCTTTTTCTCGTTGGCACACAGTGGAAGCCAGGACTTCCCGGTGGAGTTGTTCGGTTGAATACAGGATCCCCCGGAGAGAAATGTTTCCGTCCTGAATGACGGCGTAGTGCGCGCCGCGCCAGGCATTCAGGCATCCCCCATCCGGAGGGCTGAAAGCCCGATATATGCCCGTAGGCGATGCGTTCCAACCGTTCATCGGCATCCAGATCAACCGGCATTGTTTTCGGTTTGGGTTTGACCTCGGAAAGTATGCGTTAAAAATATGCGTGATGAAGACGATACCCATTATGCAAGCGCAGCACAACCTTTCCAAGGTCTTGCGCTCGATGGCACCCGGCGAGCGTGTGGCCATCACCCGCAACAAAAAAATTGTCGCCGAATTGGTCGCGCCGCTTGAGCAGAAAGCCCTTACCTTGCCCGATTTTGCGGCCCGGGCGCGAGCGACCTGGGGCGGTGCATGGCAAGGCCGTTCGAGTGATGCACTCCTGGAAGAAAGCCGCGGGAGCCGGTGAGCTATTATTACGATACCGGCGTATTGCTCAAACTCTACACGGAAGAACCGGAGTCGGACGCCGTCCGCAGTTTTTTCATCAAATGCGCCGAACCGATCCCATTTCTGGGATTGCACCACGCGGAGTGCACCACCGCGCTTCACCTCAAGGCCTTTCGCGGCGAATGCTCGGTCGCGCAAGCAAATCGCGCCCTCTCCGATCTGGCCGAGGACGTTCGTTCGGGTGTGCTCCATTCGATCAACCCGGACTGGTCGGCGATTTGGGGAAAATCGGCTCACTTGGCTCAATCCTATGCAGCGATTACGGGGTGCCGGACGCTTGACGCGCTCCATGTTGCCTGCGCCCTTGAGCTTGGCTATGGTCGGTTCGTCAGTTCCAATATGCGGCAATCCAAACTGGCTGAGCTACTCGGCCTTAAGGTTTTTTCCCTGGGTTGAGGCTCGACAGGGGAATTTTCCACCACGGAGGCACGCCATTACCCCCTAAGCCGATGCGTTCACCCCCGAACGCACGCTCAGACGAACGGATTGCGGACCTCCAATTTTCCGAACTGCCGTCCTCCCTGCAGGTCTTCGCTGTAGAGGACTTTGGCACCGCACTGCAAAGCGGAAGCCACAATCAAGCTGTCGTAGAAGCGGTATTGGCTCTGGATCTGGAGCGAGAGTGCACTGCGCCACAGAGTCGCCGATGGAAAAACGCCACAGAGCGGTTCCAGTATACCGTTCAGGTATTCATTCGCGTCTTCCACGCCCATCGGTTTTTCCCACTTGTGCAGAGCGACGTTCATAAACTCCTGCACGACTTGCCAACTAATCACGCCGCTGCCCTGACGGAGGGCGACGGCAATCAGATGCCGGGCGGTATCCCGCTTAGCTGGCGCATTCTCGTCAAAAGAGTAAACCAATACATTCGTATCGAGAAAGTAATCAGCGCTCATTCATCTCCTCTCTCGTGAATTTGCGCTGCCCCACACGGACACGTCCCTCCATCCGATTCATCAGCCGGTGGTAGGCCTGCTCCCGGAGTTCCCCCTCGTCCAGTTGTTCCAACCAGTTCCGGAACAGCCCGTTCAGCGTGGTTTTCCGGCTCCGTGCCACCTGACGCCCTTTTTCGATGGCTTCCTCGTTCGCACTCAAGGTGATGTTCTTCAAGGCCATTACACTGATTCAGTGTGCAATTCCTTAGCGTGTCAAGTCAAGGACCACAGAACCCAACCGAAAACGGCTCCAAGGTGTCGGCCTACGGGGCAACAGAAGGACGTAGGCCGCGACCGCGCCATCGCCCTAAAGTGTTACTTTTACTTCGACGGCTGGGGTGCTCCACCGTGATCGAAACGACATGCCCGGCCTCGTCCAAATCCAGGTAAACGTCTTCGGAGAGTTCGCGGGTCTCGGTCGGCGGGCCAAAGGGAATCCGTGAACTATTTGGCCCCGACGAGCAATTTTTCTTGAAAATTCGGATTTGTAATCCGAAAATGCAACAATGCTTGAGCGTGCCTTCTATGAACGACAGGTCGAGGCGGCGCTGCGGCGTTCGCCGATCTGCGCGTTGCTCGGCCCGCGGCAGTGCGGGAAGACGACCTTGGCGCGGAAGATTGCGGGCTCACGGCCGAGCCACTTTTTCGACCTGGAGTCGCCGCGGGACCAACTGCGGATGCAAAACCCGGAGATGGCTTTGGAGCATCTGGAGGGGCTCATCGTCTTGGATGAGGTTCAGCACACGCCGGAGTTGTTTCCTGTCCTGAGGGTCCTCGCGGACCGCTCCTCTGCGGACCGGCGTTTTCTCATTCTCGGCAGCGCGTCGCCCGAACTGATTCAAGGCTCCTCAGAGACCTTGGCCGGGCGGGTGGAATTCGTCGACCTGCACGGGTTCGGTTTATCGGAGACGGGCCCCGGGACCGGGCACCGGCTATGGCTTCGCGGGGGTTTCCCGCCGGCCTATCTGGCGGTGGACGACGAGGACAGTTTCACGTGGCGCGAGGGCTTCGTGCGCACCTTCCTCACACGGGACATCCCGCAACTGGGCATCCGCACGGGCGCGCCCGCCATGCGGCGCTTCTGGACCATGCTGGCGCACGCCCACGGTCAGCTCTGGAACGCGTCCGAAATGGGCCGGGCCATGGGGCTGACCGATAAAACGGTTCGCCGGTATCTGGACGACCTGACGCAAACCTACATGGTGCGGCAACTCCAGCCTTGGTTCGAGAACCTGGCAAAGCGCCAGGTAAAATCTCCCAAGATTTACCTTCGGGATCCGGGCCTGCTTCACCTCTTGCTTGGTTTGCCCACTTGGAGAGCGCTGGAAGGCCACCCGAAAGTCGGTGCCTCCTGGGAGGGATTTGCCCTCGAAGAGGTATGCCGCCTGACCCGCGCAAACGATCCTTATTTCTGGGCCACACAGAGTGGAGCGGAGCTGGATCTTCTGCTCTTCCTCAACGGAAAACGCATCGGATTCGAGTTCAAGTTCACCGAAAATCCGCGTGTGACCCGTTCCATGGGCGTGGCCATGGAGGATCTACGGCTCGATCACTTGTTTGTCATCGTCCCCGGCGACATCACATCGCGCTTGGCGGACTCCATCGATGTCGTCGGGCTGGAGACATTCGTGAAGCGACCGCCCCCAGAGGTGCGGAACCCGTAGCGGAAGAGGGTGACTTACGCCATAATCTCCTTCAAAAATCAACCATCAGCATTCGGCAATCAGCAATCAGAAAGCCTCCGCCAGCCCGGAAGCGTTCATCGACGCTCGCGCGCACGAAAATCCGCAACGCCCCAACCGCAGCCAACCGGGGGCTTCCTCCTTCGCTCTTCGAGCTATGGCGGACAGGAAAGCACCCCGGCTACGGCTATCGCACCGTCGGGCTGATTCATCGCCCTACAGGATACGGCAGGGAATCCCCGGCGATCCGCTAGGCCGCAGCGACGCCGCGCGCGCACGAAAATTCGCAACGCCCCATCCGCCACCA
>JAFIGE010000198.1 GCA_020831585.1 Opitutales bacterium
CCGCGCCACGCGCAAGCACCGCCGCCGGCGGCTAAAGCACGCCGATCCCCACCGCTCCACATGCGGAGGCCGGAACACCGCCGGTTCCGGAAGCGCGCGTCGCCTCCGCGACCGTTCCTGAGCTGCGGGCCAGCCGGAACCCGTTGTTGTTGTTCGCGTTGTTGTTCCGCGAGCTGGCGCGGATGCGGCGTTTGGAGCCATCGTCTCACCCTCCGCGTCTTTCTGGTTTGCGGTTAGGCGGCAGACATAAGGGTGGCGGCGGCGAGAAGGGCGTTTGTTGTCTCCTTGCGTTCGGCGCACCCCGTAGGCTTCGAAGGCCGCCATGAGCATCATTGAGTAGACCGCCATGGCGAAGGCGGGTTGCCTGCTCACAGACTGGTCGTTGCGCACCTGCGCGTCGCCCACGCCGAAGAGGCTTTTCTCGTCGCGGTGGTTCACCTCAATTCGAAGCGCTTTGCCAGGTCCATCGTCCGCTTTTCGAGATCGCTCAGCCAGCTGTCACCGAACAAGCGCAACTGCCGGTCGAACCAGCGCTCCAGTTCAGATGCGGAGAGGGTCTTTGATTCGTCTTCGGCGCGCGCCCGAGAGATCTGGAAATGCTCCAAAACGGCCGTGCCTGGCTGGCGGTAAAGAGCGGCTTGCCTCACCCACATCCGTAGGGACGTCCTCCGGCTGAGGAATCCCCCTTGCGTTCGGTGTGATTTCCGGTGCGGGGCGATGGGTGTTCAAGCAGCTGGTTCAAGTCCGGGGATCGCAGAGCCTGCGCAGGCGTGTATCGGGCGGTGTGAGGGGTGGGGATGTTTTGCGTTGCCAGAGTGGGGGATTCGTTTGAAATTTGCTGTGTCGAATCCCTCGTCCCCAAAGTACTCCACCGTGTCTTTGCTGTTTTCCGCATCCTTTCATCATGAGAATTTCCTCCCTTCTCCTCCTCCCTGTACTTTCCGCGGTTGCCGCCGACCGCGTTGTGCTTCTCGACGAAAACTTCGCGGATCTGGCAAACTGGACCGATATGTCCCGGGCTGTTGACTGGGGCACTGCGTCATCGCCGCCGTCGGCCTTTAGTGTGGCCGGTGGGGTGGCGCAGATCGCGCCGGAAGCCTTTGGTTGGACGGGTTACTTCTCGGCGACGGGATTGCGCACCTTCACCAATCTTGATTTCCAGTTTCCCGAGGCGGTTGATCATGCATCTTCGGTGCTGACGGTGGAGTTCCGGGTGCGCTTCAATCAGCTGTTTTTTGCGGGCAAAGGCGAGAGCAACCGTTTTGTCGTGACCGTGCAGCACGACTATCCGCTGGGCGGTCTGAATGTGAGCGACCCTTCCCTCGTGACGAACCCGGCGGGCGCTCCGTGGGCGCGGCCCGCTTACCAGATCCGCATGCGCGGGGCCAACGACACCCAGCTGGATGCCAATAACCGGGGTTCGACGATTCTTCAATACGGGGGCGGGACCGTGCCCGAGGGTGAATATGAATACCTCCAAGACTTTGGTTGGTGGGTACCCGGTTTCAACGCTTCCGCTCTGGGCAATGGCACCCATCCCAGTGGAAATGTCACGCCGCCCGGCGAGTATTCGCATGGGGGACCGTTCCCTTTCAATTCCTGGATCAATACCCCGACGGGCCTGGCCGATACGGCCTGGCAAACCTTTCGCTTCGTCATCCGTCCCGACCGCATGGAACTGTGGCGCGACAAGTTTGAGAACGGTGATTGGGTCCTTGAGCAAACGATGATCCTGCCCTCGACCGAAGAGGCCCCGGAAATCGCGCGCGTGTGGGGCTATTATAACTATTTCGAACGTCTCGAAGGCTTGCGACTGTCGTGGAGGGCAACATCGCTGCCCCGCGATCAGGTCTTCGTCGACTTTGTGCGGGTCGAGGTCGAGGACTTCGGAACGCCCTTTGCGTATTGGATTCGTGAATACTTTGATTCCACTGTGGTGGAAGATCCTGCCGCGATGAACCGCTTCGCGCCCGACGGGGATGCCAGCGGCGACGGCTTGCGCAACCAGGTTGCTTATTTTTTCGGACTCGCACCCGATGAGCGGCATGATGCCGGGGCCGTCGTGCAGGTTGTGTTCGGGGAGGATGAAGTGGTTGTTCTGTATCCGCGTTCCTGGTACGCCTACGGACTGGACGGCGGTGTCGAATGGTCGACGAATCTGATCGACTGGTATCGGCACGGGGTCGTCGAGCGCCGTCTGGAGGATACGATTGATCCGGCTGATACCGATGCGGACGTGATCCACCGCGCGACCTACTACGACCGCCCGGAGGTCGTGCGCGGAGCCTGGACGATAGAGGCGACCGTTCCGCGTCCCCCGGACGATGCACCGGTCTTCGTGCGTATTTGGACGGAGGACCTTCCGGCGGCGGAGTGATTACGTTCTGTTCAATTCATGATCCGGGGGCAGCGCGGTTCTCGATGCACCGAGAGATTCATTTGGACTTGCGCCGGTTTCCGGTGCGTTGGCTGGGGAGTGTCTCAGGGGGTAGGGGGAAGGGGTAAGGTTGGCCGAGGATGCGGCCGATCTCCGTCTCAATGGCGTACACACGAACGAGCCGTTCCTCCCGTGCAAGGAGGAGCCGGTCGATCTGAACGCGTTGAGCGGTCGTGAGGCGCATGAAAGGTTTGGCTAAAACCCGTCCTGAAGGGCTCGGTAGCCCGACTCAGGCGGTGTTTGCGCGGGAGACGGTGCGGGCGATCAATCCGCCGGGGTGTTGTCGGCGGGCTTTGGCAGGCTGACGGGCGAAGCAGCCGGGGGTGCGGGTGGGGGTGCCGGGCGGGCAGGGGGGAGCGCTTTCTTGGCAACCTTCTTTTTCGCCGGAGCGCCGGGCCCGAAGCCAAACACCGGCAGAGGGGGCTCCGGGAACGGGAAGCTGGCTTCGTCGCCGAGGATTTCCTCCACGCTCGACTCAAGCGCGGCGATGCGTTCGTAGGCCTGGGCGCGTTCGGCGAGCAACTCGTCGATCTGGGTGCGTGCTTCGAGGGCCTGGCGGATGGTTTCGGCATCGGCACCGAGGACGATGTCGGCGAAGCCAAGGGTGAGGGGGGATGAGTTCTTTTTGCTCATGATAAATCAGTTTTGGAAGGTGGGTGCGGTTGGAGGGGCTTCAGAAGGTTTCGGTTGGTTGGGGGCGATGGCCTTCAGGTGCTGATCAATGGAATCGCGCCACACGCGGAGCCGTTCGTCGAGACTGTAAAGCAGAGGTTCGTCGTTGGGTGTGCGGTGGGCATCGAAATTGGCGTTTTCGCGGGCGGCTTGCGCGACTCGCGGAACGGCGTCGGCGGCCAGTTCCCGCAGGAGCGCAAGGGGTAGTTGGCGGGAGGTCGCGGCAAGGAAGCGTAAGCCGGGCCATGGATGACGGGCGATGATCGAGGCGAGGTCCGCCCGGAGCTCCGGGAAGGGGCGCTGGGCGGCGGCCAATTGCAGGGTTGTTTCCGCACAGAGGCGTTGGTTGACGAGGAGGTGCAGGTGCGCGGGATCCAGATCCTCCTCATAAACGAGGGCGGCGTGCAGGCGGGGGTAGGGTGCGTTGAGAAGAAAGGGAATCCAGTCCGTTTGCCGCGCCGGGTTGTCGAGCAGGGCCAGGTTTTCGCTTTCGCCTCCGGATTGGCTGACAAACTCGGCGAGGTCGCTGTCGATCTGCGGATGGCGGGCGAGGACGATGCGCATGGCCGGGTCTTCGCGGCGGCAGAGGTGCCGGAGCAGGGGGCGGGGCAGATCGGGCCGGGCGGCGATGGCTTGTTGCTCTTCGGGTGGCCCTTGTTCAAGGGCGTGGAGCAATTCCGGTGGCTCGGGTGGCCCCGCCGCGCGCACGCGCTCGCGCACCTCAGGATGGGGCGAGAGAGCGAGGGAGCGGAGAAGGTCGTCATCGAGCCGCGAGCGGTCGAGGAGGCCGTGTTGCAGGGCTGCGTCGTCGCTGTCGGCCCACATGAGGAGTTGGTTGGGTTGGGCGCGGGCGTTTCCGGCAGTGGCCCGGCGGACGCTCTCTTCGGGATCATCCGCGAGAGCGCGGACAATTTGCGGGTCGAGGGCGGGATTGTCCGCCAGGGAAGCGCGCACCTCCGCCTCCGGGTGACGCACGAGATAAGCTTGGTGTTGCACGCGCAGGCCGCTGTTGCGGGCCAATTGGCACACCACACCGGTTTCGCTGTCCCGCAGCAGTTTGATCATTTCCCGCGTCGTCAGATTGGGGTGCAGGGCGACGGACGCACGGACTTGAGGCGCCGGGTGATCGATCAGGCGCAGGAGGACGGGCGGCGGCGTGCGGGGATTACTGCCGAGAAGGGCGGCGACTTCCGCGTCGGTGGACGTATTTGCAATGTGATCGAGGAGGTCGCTGGGGGAGAGGGGATAGCGGGCGACGAAGCGGATGCCGTCGCGTTCACCGCTCTCGTGCAACTCACGCAGGAGGGCGCTGGGCACGGGAGGCTTGCGCAGTCGGGTGCAGGCGCGGTCGAGCCCGGCGTCGCGCACGAGCCGGAGGATGTCGGCGGGGGTTTGCACAGGCGTGGGCATGGGTCAAATATCTCCCGGTTGCACGAGGACCTCACGGGGGTTTTGGCCGACTTGCGGCCCAACGTAGCCGCGTTCTTCGAGTTCCTCCATGAGGGTGGCGGCGCGGTTGTAGCCAATCTTGAGTTTGCGCTGGAGGAAGCTGGTGCTCGCTTTGCCGGTGGTGGCGATGATGCGCACACATTCGGGGATGAGGGGATCGTCGCCTTCGATGGCTGCTCCTTCCCCTCCGGTCCCCTCGTTCTCTTCGGCGTGGAACTCCACGCGGTAGCGCGGCGGCATGGAGGCGCGGAGGTGATCGGTCACGCGGAGGATTTCCTCGTCTTCCACGAAAGGGCTCTGCAGGCGCAGGAGACGGGATGCTCCGGGCGGGCTGAAGAGCATGTCTCCCTGGCCTTGGAGACTCTCCGCACCCTTGCTGTCGAGGATGGTGCGGCTATCGATGGACGAGCTGACCATAAAGGCTGCGCGCGCGGGAAAGTTGGCTTTGATGACGCCGGTGATCACGTTCACGCTGGGCCGCTGCGTTGCCAGGACGGTGTGGATACCGACCGCGCGGGACATTTGCGCGAGGCGGGCGATCGGGGTCTCGATATCCTGGCGGGCGGTCATCATGAGGTCGGCCATCTCATCGATGACGAGCACGATGTAGGGCATCTTCCGGAAGCCCTCCTTTTCAGCTCGGGCGTTGTAACCGGCAAGGTTCCGGACTTTGCGCGCGGCCAACTCGGTGTAGCGGCGTTCCATTTCCCGCACGAGCCAGCGCAGGGCGGCACAGGCAATCTTCGCATCGGTCACCAGCGGGTGAATCAGGTGCGGGATGTCCTGATACATGGCGAACTCCACCTTCTTGGGGTCTACCAGAAGGAGTTCCAGTTCATCGGGCCGGAAGCGGTAAAGAAGGGAGAGCAGAAAATTATTGATGCAAACGGATTTCCCGCTTCCCGTGGCTCCGGCGATGAGCATGTGCGGGGCGCGTGCCAAATCGGTCAGGAGGATATTGCCCTCCATATCCATGCCCATGACGAGAGGGATGTCGTCCCGACAGTCGTGCCAGGCGGCGCTTTCGAGCGCGCTGCGCAAACGGATCGTGACCGCTTTGGGATTGGGCACCTCCACGCCGACAAAGGGTTCTCCCGGGATCGGAGCCTGGATGCGCACCGCCTTTACGGCCATGGCGAGGGCGATGTTGCGGTCGAGTCCGGCGATGGTGTCGACGCGCACGCCGTAGCCGGGTTTTACGCGAAACTGCGTCACGCGCGGACCCACGAGGGCATCGCAGACGTGGGCATCCACCGAAAAGCTGTCGAAGGTCTCCTGCAGCTTCGCTTTCCGTGCGGCGAGGCTGGATTCGTCGATGAGGTCGCCCCGGGCGAAGGTGGCCGCCGTGAGGAGGTCGGCGGCTGGTGGCGCGTAGGCGGCCAGATCCTCCTCCGTGAGTTCCGCCACAGGGGGCGCTGTTGGCGTGACGGGAGTGACCGGCGGCGGTGCCTCCGCCCGCAGATCCTCGCGGTCGGCAGCCTCCTTCAGCTCGTTTTCCAACTCGTCGAGGCGGAGAATGAGGTCGTCCACATACCGTTGGCTGTTGGCGCGGAGTATGGCATCGCGGTCGCGCCGCCGGGTGCGCTCGCTCAGGCGGTTTTGGAGGTCCTCGCGCCATCCTTGCAACGCCCGTTCATCAGCTATCCGCCGGGCGCTCCGCTCTTCGGCACGGAGGGTTTCGGGATCTTCCGTTGGGGGCTCTTCTTCGAGAAGGGGAGCCGGGCGTTGCGGGGCGTTGCGGGGCTCATCCTCAGGGAATGATTCCGGTTCCGTGCCCGCGAGAACATCGCCTCCCAGGCGGCGCAGGAAGCGTTTCAAGTTTGAAGTGAAGCCCTTCTTTTCGACTGCGTCCGGCACAACCCTTTCCATTTCAAAAACGTCGGAGAGAAGGGAGCGAGTGCGCCGCGCGCAAACAAATTCAAGCGATCCTTCATAGAATGACTGCCGGAGCGGATTACACGGCTGACCGCCAATGGAATTAGCACGTTGGCCCGTCTACGCCAATTGGCAACCTGCGGGGAGGAGGGAGCGTGATCACGCATTTGGTCACTGGTGACTGATGCCGGACGGCGACAAGCATAGCAAAGCATCGCGGTGTTGGCACCCGCGTTCAGGTTTTCGCAGGGGCATCTTTGTTTTTTTGTCTTCATACACGAGGCCGGCTGCTCAACCTTTCTGCAAGCGGAAGCACCCCCATCGGATCACCATGACCGCATTCCTGAGAGATCCGGCGAATCTGAGCTCGCCCGACCGTGGGGAACAGAAAGGAGGCGGGTCAACTCGACGGTTTCTCGTTGTTATGACCCATCTTCCGTTGTTTCGCGGCGAACATAATCTCCGTGAAATCAGCCCCGCCGTCATCAACAACCGGTTTGGCTTTTCTTCCCTTCCGAAACCCGTGCCAACCGCTCACAGAACAAAAGTTCTCCACCCACGCACCTGACCCGACCACCCAGCCTTCGCTGAACGCGCGGATCTTCGAGAGAAGCCCCGATCTCTCGGGCATAGCGGCTTTTTGCCCATCTTCGCCCTTCGCCTCCCCCGAAGCATTCCGGTCGTCTCCCCAGCCACCCCGCGCACCCGACCCCATCCGGCTGCACAATCGTGCTTGGTAGCGCTCCTGCCATTTGCTCGTCCAGGTCGTCTTGCCCTCGATCCGGGCAATCCCCCGCCTCGCCGCCCTTCCGCCCGCGCACGCCTCCCCGAACCCACTGAATCCATAGTCACCCGCGTCCTCCACCAGCCCCGCCCGCACCGGATTCAAATCAATATACGCCGCCACCATCCTTTGCGCCGCCGTATCCGCCTCCACCACCACGCTGCGGAAACGCTCAGCCCAGAACGTGCCGACCGTCCCGTGCTCTCCGTTGTACCACAAGGTAAAGCGCGTCTTCACCTCCCGCATAAAGACGGAGACATCCCCCATCCGCGCCCTCAGACGTCGCCGGATGCCCTCAGCGGAGTCCCCGTTCTTCTTCAGGATGACCTCCAAATCATCCGCATCCAACCCCAGCGACGCACAACGCGTCCCACCATAGAGCGCCCGAAACCGCTCCAACAGCCCCGCGTCGTCCAAATCCTCCGTCTCCCTCGGATCGAGTCGCACGAAGATGTGAAAGTGATTCGCCATAAAGCAATACGTCAGCACCTCCA
>JAFIGE010000199.1 GCA_020831585.1 Opitutales bacterium
GCACCCGCGCTGGGGATTTGGCCCCCGTCTCCGCTGCCTGTCGACCGCTGAAGACCGGTCGACTACAAGGGCAGCCCGCATCCCGCCGAAGGCGAAAGGAGTCCGGCGGATTCATCGCCGGACCGCTACGGAAAGACGGCTTCGAAGGATCGAGCGCCCTTGGCGACGCGGCAACCGCGCGAAGGATTTAGCCCCCGTCTCCGCTGCCTGTCGACAGCTGAAGACAGGTCGACTACAAGGGCAGCCCGCATCCCGCCGAAGGCGAAAGTAGTCCGGCGGATTCATCGCCGGACCGCTACGGAAAGACGGCTTCGAAGGATCGAGCGCCCTTGGGCGACGCGGCCAACCGCGCGAAGGATTCAGCCCCCGTCTCCGCTGCTTGTCGACCGCTGAAGACAGGTCGACTACGACTCAAATCGCTCCACTGTCTCCGGCAAAGAGTGACTGATCACTGCTCAAAGAGAGCGGCGGTTTGTGCCCGGAATTCAGCCTCGGTGAGTTCGCGAAAAAAGATCCTGCGGAAGGTGCGTTGACCCATATCCAGTGGAGGGGTCAACTCCCGAAAGCCAGTGTGGAAAGCCCAGTCCCGGCGGGGGGCATTGTAAGTCGTGCCCGTGGCCGGCCAGGCAGCATCAAATGACTCACTCCGGAAGAGACGAATCAGAGAGCCACGGTATGCGGCTGTACGATTATTCCAGTCCTCAAGGAACCGCGGAAAGTTCTCCAAGCCACCGCTGTAGCCGCGATCTCTTTGCGAGGGCACGTTCCCCATAATGAGGGCCGCTGAGAAATCTGTCCTGTTGGCGGATCTGCGATTGCCTATGGGGCGACCGCTGTCGCGATTGTCCCAATCGTTGCTGAGGAGCATAATCGCATCAGCAACCAGAGCAGCAGGGGCCTCTGCTCCTTGCTCGATACCGAAAGAGTCTCGACTCCAATTGGCACCGTCCGGTGCATTAAAATCGCCCTGCACGTAGAGAGCACTGTTGGTTGAGAAGGTCATACCGGGGTTCACTGAGGCGTCGAGCGGACGCCGGTTGGGAATTGTTCTGCCGTTAAAGAGCTGAATTGCCCAATCCGAGCGGGCGGGAACGACGCGATCAATCCGTCCCGGGTCGTTCTGCTCGGGCATGGTCACAAACACCCCGCCATTCCACCACTGCGGATCGAAAGACGGCGGGGAGTCAGATTCACTTGTGCCCTCTACCCAGTGGCGCATCCGCTCCACGTCCACGCGAAGTAGATTGATGCGCCCGCCAGCCCGGTCGCCTCTATTGCCCCCTTGGCGAAAATCGTATATCCCACCGGTCACGTCGTTCCCGTTGCCCGATTGCTCGAATCGGGAGACCTCCCAGAAGCGCGTATCCGGATCTGGAAAGGTGGCCTCAATGTCAATTTCGTGACGCACCCGCTGGCCTCCGAAAAACTCAGGGTCTTCCCCAACAAACGGTTGGTGGAACATGCGGACTGTTTCCGTGCCCGGACCTGTTCCGGGATCGAACTCAATCACGAGACTTGAGCGGTTCGAGAACTTATTGGCCTCCAGTGTGTTCAGGGCTTCCAGACGATCGCGCTCAGCGGGATCAAGACCCGGATCACTGAGATCAGCCAGACTGCGGGACGGGGCGATTAGGTGGTGGCCCCAGTTGGCACCTCGGCGGTCAAATTCGCCCTGGTCAAAACGACCGTCGGGAAACGCGAAGTTATCACCGGCATCGGCCGCCTCTTGGAGGCTCCATTCGCGCAGGAATTCCAGCCCGGGAGCCGCCTGGGGAACGATGCCGTGTTCGGCGGTGAGAAGGCCTCCGGAAAAGGCTTGCAGAGCGAGTTCGCGGAAGTTGGCTACGCCGGTTTGCAAGGCACCCGCGCCGGGGTTGGCATCAGTCAAACCAACAAGATAATCTACGTTGTTGAAATTCGGAGGGTTGTCGGGGTCAAACTCAAACACGTCAAAGTTGGCCAAAAAGGCATTGGCGGTCGCGTTACCTTGGTTAGTGCCATAGCGACGGGCGAAGATTCCCCCGGCGGATTCGATGCGAGTGTGGACGCGGTTATTGTTGCCAATGAAAACCTCGGCTCCGTAAATTGGGGCGTTGCCCATCCCGACATTGAAAACACCGCCGGCGAAAATTTCCAATACGCCATTAAAGAACACGGCATTCTGAAAGAGCGAGCGGTCGACCACCTGAAAGGTTTGCCGCGCAAAGGCCGTTCTGGTTCCGGCCAGCCGGTCTTCGGTCGTTGCTTTTGCAAAGACACGGACTTCGCGGACTTGACCATCCGTGGGCGCTCCGGGGCGCCCTTCCTCCGGTAGCGGAGTGAGGGGGTCAATGCGGAGATTCACCGCCTGGCCACGGTTGATGACGAGCCCTCCCACGATCGTAGACGCGTTTACAAAGGCTTCATGGCTGGCGGGCCGTGTGTAGGAATTGGGGACGACCGCGCGCGACTGGTCCATAAAGGCGAGGAAGCCGGGCTCGAGGCGGAGGGCGGAAGCCCGCGAGGGAAGCAACTCGGCCCCCGTGATGTGGCGACTCCGGTCAAACCGTTGACGGAGTTGAGCCATACCGTGGTTGACCGTCGCCTCAACGGCAAGGCGGGCCTCATTATTCAAAAGGTCGCTTTGGTTAACGCGGGCCTCCGTCAAAGTATATTGCATAGTGGAGCCAATGATGAGCCCCAGTACAGCTGTAATAACAAGGACGAGAACAAGTGTGGAACCACGCCGGAGAGGCGAAGGGATATGAGCGGCGGCGGATCGTACGGTTAAGTTCATGTGCATTACCCTCGTGGGTGGATGGTGAAGTTATAGGTGTTGGAGACTTCACGGGCTCTGTTTCCATGATAAATCTCTCCGTTAATAGTGATCGAACGTCCGATTCGGCTATTGAAGAAAAGGCGTTGATCAGCGAGTCCGCGGGCCAACTCAACAACAATTGTTTCACCGTCGCGGTTATCGGGATTGAGAATGTCGGCGACAACGGCCCGAATGGTTGTCTGCGAAGCCCTCGTCCCCGGCTCTGTTGCGCTGGGAAGAGCGAACCGGCGTTCAAAACGAAGTACCGGAACCTTATTTTCGTCGGCGTTCGCAGTGTTGCGGCGCTGGTTTTGAGGGCGAACCGGTGTGTCCCGTGCATAAACGACAATGCGCTCGTAGAAATACTCCTGGGGCGCTCCCGCAGTCGCCGTCTCAATGGATTCGGGCTCCACCCAAACGAGGGCGAGAACATCTCCGGTTTCTCCGGAATGGCGGCGCGTTAAGTCAGCTGTGCTCGTGAAGACCCGGTAGTCGCGGGCGCTCCAGGCATCGCGGGAAAGTTGTTGGGTGAAGACGCGAACATCGCGCGTGATGTGCAGTTTGGCCGCGCTGTCAAAAATGACCTTGCCGATGCTCAGGGTCATTTGGGTGACGCCGGCGACGATCACCAGGGCAATCGCGGACGCGATCATTATCTCGAGAAGGGTGAAGCCCCGGCGATTGTTGCCTTGGGCGGAGAGAGGCGGTTTAAGGAAGCGGCTTGATGTCGGCATGGCTGGCGGCTAGTTGGGAATTCGGGTGCGGATGGCGACGAGGGTGCGCTCCGGGAAGAAACCGGTGGCAATGGAGCGCCCATTGTCCCAGCGGAACTGGAGGCGGATCTCTATCGCGTCGTTCGGCGTATCTGTGGAAAATCCGACGGCGGGAATGAACCAAAAATCCATTTCGGGGCCATCCACCCGTTCGCCCGCGTCATTGATCCGGTCAACGATGGGGACTCTGATGGGCTCTCCCCAAGCGGTGGTGTTGGGGAGTTGGAGGGTTTTTCCCGGAGTGATAAACTGCCCGTCCCGGGAGACAAATGGAAAGATGCGAGTGCGATCATCCAGATGTTGGGCGAGGAGTGGAAAGTCTGTGGCTGCCATTTGCTCCAGAAACCCAGAAGCCACGGCCACGGCGATCGCCTCACGCACATTGGCTTCGGCCATTCGACGGGCCTGCAGCGTGCTGTAAAAAATACCTGCGGCCAAAATGGTGAAAACAAGGAGGGAGATCATCACCTCGATGAGGGTAAACCCAGATTTTGCAGGTCGGTTAGTCCTGTTTCTGATCGGACGGCGCATTTCAATTAACTTCCCCATTAAGGTTGCATACTGATGCAAGAAGACGGGCTTTCAAGGGCAAAATTTGAGTTTGGAGCGTTTCACAAGGCGTTTACGGATAGCGGTATTCTCGACTTTCGAGTGCACAAACTCCGTTTTCGAAGTACCGCAAAATTGTCGCGCCCTTGGAGAAGCATTCCCTTCGCCGGGAGAATAAACGGCGGATCGAAAGAAGGCATTCATAATGAAATGATTCTGCGACCATTAGTCGCTTTCGGCGGAGTCACTGAGTTGTTCCTTCCACCCTAGAATGCGTGCCCGGGCACCATGGTGTTCGGCCCTTTCCTTGTCACCGCGCTCCATCCAAATGCGTGAGAGGCTTGTGTGGACATGGACATCTTCGTGGAGAGCGAGGGCTTTTTCCGCTGCCAGGAGAGCCTCGTCAAGATCACGCCGGTCAAAGTGAATCTCGGCTTTTGCGTGCCAAGCGGAAGCAAGGTCCGGAGCGAGCGCCAGAGCTTGGGCAATCAGGCCGAGGGCGTCCTCGTGTTCACCGAGGGTAAACTGGAAAATCGCGTCATCAACAAGGCTTTGCGGGGGAACATCGGTCATAGAGTTTTACGGTAGAGAGAGAAAAAAGGGAAGCAAGGTGAAGGAAAAGAATTGATCGCGTGTGCGCGAGAGCCGAAGTCTCATGGCGAGCATGATTGTCCGCAACACTTCTCCCTTGGTGCGCCGCGTAAACGCGTTTTGCGAGGCGCGCCATTCCCGCATACATGGCCAGGGGCTCTTTGCCCGGCGGCTCATCCGCAAAGGGACCCGCATTATCGAGTATGTCGGTGAGCGCGTTTCCAAAAGCGAATCCAATCGGCGCGGGCTCGCGCTCTACCGGGAGGCCCGTTCGACGGGTGGGGCCGCCGTTTATACTTTCGAGTTGAATGACAAGCAAGATCTCGATGGCAACAAGCCTTACAACCATGCCCGTCTCGCAAACCACTCTTGCGACCCGAATTGTGAGTATGTGAACGAGAATGACCGTCTCTTCATGTTTGCCTTGCGGGACATTCCCAAGGGTGAGGAGCTTACTTTTGATTACGGTTACGACATCGCTCACTTTTTAGACCATCCGTGCCGCTGTGGGAGCGAGGCTTGCGTGGGATTTATTGTCCGCCGTGATCAGCGTCTTCGACTTCAAAAGCTGCTTCGCCGAAAGAGCCGGACAGCGGAAAAAAAGGCGGAAAAGGAGGCGTCTGGCGCATGAAGCTTGTATCGTGGAATGTGAATGGGCTTCGCTCGATTATCGGGAAGGGCCTCGCGGCTTTTCTGGAAGCTGAGCGTCCCGACCTGTTATGTCTGCAAGAGGTAAAGGCGGGCGAGAGTCAGGTAATTGCCGGGATCTGGGAATCTTTAGGCTACCGTGCTTTTTGGAACTCCGCCCGGCGTCCGGGCTATGCGGGAACAATGACCCTCGCACGCATCGAACCCATCAGGGCCACCACCGGCGTTGGTGAACCGGAAGGAGATGCGGAGGGGCGGGTGCTCACTCTGGAGCTGTCCGATTTCTTCCTGGTAAACGTCTACACGCCGAACGCGCGTGGGGACCTTTCCCGGCTAGCCTTTCGCACGCGGACTTGGGATCCGGCCTTTCGGGCTTACCTGAGGGGCCTCGACGCGGTGAAACCGGTCGTCACCTGCGGAGACTTTAATGTGGCTCACGAGGAAATCGATCTGGCCCGCCCTGCCGCCAATCGGCGCAACGCAGGGTTTACCGACGAAGAGCGGGCCGAATTCTCCGCGCACCTGGCAGCGGGTTTTTTTGATTCGTTTCGTGAGTTTGAACAAGGGGGCGGTCATTACACCTGGTGGAGCTATCGCGGCGGTGCGCGCGCCCGCAATGTCGGGTGGCGTCTGGACTACTTTCTCGCCTCGGAGCGTCTGCGCGGGCACCTTCGCACTGCTGGCATTCTCCCGCATGTGCTGGGTTCCGACCACTGCCCTGTGAAACTGGAGCTGGACATTGCTTGAGGCCATGAATGGGGAGCGAACAGAGCGCAAGACGGTGACGATTTATACGGATGGCGGGTGTCATGGAAATCCCGGGCCCGGCGGATGGGGGGCCATCCTGATCTACCGTCACCACCGGCGTGAGCTCAGCGGTTTTGCGCTGGCCACAACGAATAACCGCATGGAGCTGCTTGCCGCGATCGAGGCCCTCCGCGTCCTTCGTGAAACTTGCCATGTGATCCTTCACACGGACTCTCAATACCTTAAACAAGGAGTTACTCAGTGGCTTGCCGGCTGGAAGCGCAACGGCTGGCGCACGCGCACGCGCGAGCCGGTGAAGAATGAGGACCTCTGGCGCCATCTCGATGAAGTCGTTACCCGCCATACAGTTGAGTGGCAATGGGTCAAGGGTCACGCTGGCGACGAGCACAATGAGTCCTGCGATGCTCTCGCGCAAAACGCGATTGCCCATCTCAAAAAAACCGCAACCCAGGCTGAGTTAAGGGCGGCCCTCCTTGTTTTCCAATCCGAGCGGGTTGAGGCACCGGACACCTTGCTCCGGTAAACCTGATACGAAGAATTCAACCACCGATGAACCCGGAGGAGAGCATGGCGCTTTTCACCTTGAACGAAAGCCTTTTTCAGGGGCGTTTTGCGACGGTTGCGACCTTTGCGAAGTCAGATCCGCCGCCCGGAGCAACCGGTTGTGCCTTTTTCCCTCTCTTATAGCCAAGCCAGCCACTGACCGCACAAAAGCTCTCCACCCACGCAACCGAACCGACAACCCAGCCCTCACTGAAGGCACGGATTCTCGAAAAAAGCCCGGTGCTTTCGGCCACACTGGCCCCCTGCCTCTTATCCTCCTTCGTTGCACCGGCTGTCGCCGTCCTCTGGTCTCCTTGGCGAGGCTGCGTTTGCGGACCTATTCGGCTGCGTAACCGCGCGCGGTAGCGCTCGTGCCATTTGGTCGCCCAAGTCATCTTGCCCTCGATCCGGGCAATTCCCCTCCGTGCGGCCGAGCCACCCGCGCAAGCCTCCCCGAACCCACTGAAAGCATAGTCGCCCGCGTCCTCCACCAGCCCCGCCCGCACCGGGTTCAAATCGATATACGCCGCCACCATCCTCTGCGCCTCCGTATCCGCCTCCACGATTACACTGCGGAAACGCTCCGCCCAGAACGTCCCCACCGTTCCGTGCTTCTGATTATACCACAAAGTAAAGCGCGTCTTCACCTCCCGCATGAAGACGGAGACATCCCCCATCCGCGCCTTCAGGCGTCGACGAATGCCCTCAGCCGATTCCCTGTTTTTCTTCAGAATGACTTCCAGATCATCCGCATCCAAGCCCAGCGAAGCGCAGCGCGTCCCACCATACAGCGCCCGAAACCGCGCCAACAGACCCGCATCGTCCAAATCCTCCGTCTCCTTCGGATCGAGCCGCACAAAGATATGAAAGTGATTCGCCAAGAAG
>JAFIGE010000200.1 GCA_020831585.1 Opitutales bacterium
CCCGCCCGCCGTGCCGTTACCTGCTAAAGCCGGGACTCCAACCGGAGGCTCGGCTATACAGGTTGGAGTTCCGTCCCGCATCGAGCGGGACGGTCCCGATGCCCGTTGACTACGCACATCTGCCGTGCCGAGACCGCCTGAAGCCGGAACTCCAACCGGGGGCTCCGCATTCATCTTGTTGTCTTCCATTCTACCGGGTCACCTCCAGACGCAGGAAGCGCGGTTGGCCCGGGCTGAGGGGCTGGGGGTCGAGGACGGTTACGCCGCCGCCCACATTCTCGGTACCGGTTGAGGACCAGACCGGTTCGGTTCCCCAGTCGATGAGGTTGGAACTGGCCCAGACGGCATACACCAGATCGGGATCGGCCAAACGGTCGAAGGTCAGGGTGAGGTGAGGCTCCCCGGCAATGTCGGTTTGCGCGAGCACGGGAAGGTGGTCGCGACCGGGCACCGTGGGATTGCCGCCAAGGGCGTATTCGAGGAGGTTCGGGACACCATCAAAATCAGGATCGGCATCGGGGGCGGCGTCGGCACCGAAGAGTTCAAAGCCGTCGGTCCACGCTGTGTAGGGGTCAAGCGGCGGGCTGGGGTCGAGGGTGCGCACCGTGACCTCGTCGATGGCGTAAAGGCCGTTCCAGGGAAGCCCGGTGGCATAATCACTGTTTGTGCCACTGCCAAAAGCGAGGGAGAAGTCGGTCAGGGGGGTACCGGGAACAAGGCCCGAACTGGCATTGTCGTGATAGAGGGTTCCGTTGACCCAAACGGAGATGCGGTTGGGGGCGAGCGGGTGGGTGCCGGTGGGCGATTCTATTTCCTTCGTCTCCGTTCCGCTGTTGGCCGCGAGGACGATCTGAAAGGCGAAGACACCGCCGACGGCCGAGTGGGCGAAGTCGGGGCCGTTGCCGCCGGAACCGATGAGCCGGAAGGTGTCGGCGGCGGCCCGCTTCTGCAGGGTGATGGTGGCAAAGGCCGGGCCGTTGCCAACCCCACCGGCTGGGTTGAAGGCACCGGCGCGGAAGTTTGTGCCGACGACGATGTTGAACCAACCGAGTTCCGCGCTGCTCCAAGCGACCGGTTGCGCGAGGGCTTCGATCGAGACGACCATGAGGTTGTCGACGACGGGCAGGTCGGTGCGGCGGGTCAGGCGAACGGCCGAAAGTTGATCGGTGGTCCCATCATCGAGGTATTCGATCGTTCCCTGAAAGCGTCCGTCGACGATGCCCATGGATGTGCGGTTCTGCGCGGCACTGGTGGTGGCGATGGAATCGAAGAGATGGTCGGCGGAACCCTGATAGTCGCCCACTACAGTGGATGCGGAGAAGTCCTGAAAGAAAATCACCTCCGAGGGCAGGGGGACCTGCATGATCTCCAGCTGCACCGCCGCACTTCCGCTCGCCCCCGCCGAATCCGTCGCGGCGAGGGTGATAGTGTGGATTCCGAGTGACAGCGTGGATACAGTGAGGTCGCCCCCGAATCCGAGCACACCGTCGAGCGAAGAGGTCCAGACGGCGTCTGCGGTCAAATCCCCGTCTTCCGAGTCGATGACCGTTCCGGAAAACCCCACGGGCGCGCCCAGGACGGCGAACGTGTTCGCGGAGGGGGTGGTGATCGTGGCCACGGGCGGCTGGTTAGGCGGAGGCGGTTCCTCCTCCACGCGCACGAGGATCTGCGCGAAGGCGGTGAGTTCATCGGCGTCCTCGACCGCAAAAGTAATGATGTGCACGCCGAGCGAGAGCGAGCTGGTGGAGAGGCTGGACCCGGTTCCGAGAGGGCCATCGATGGAGCTGCTCCACTGGCCGGAGGGAGCGAGGTCGGCGGCGGCGGAATCCGTCGCGGTAGCGTTGAAATGAATCGTCGTGTCCGCATAGAAGCGGGTGCCGTTGGCAGGAGCGGTGATGGCCGCTTTGGGCGGGATGGGGAGGACATCCGTCAACGTGGTCACGCTCAGGCGCGGGTGCTCGACGGGATTGGAGCCCTCGCGGGAGCGCATCCGGATGAGCGTGCCGCCGGTGGTGGTTGTTCCAAAGGAGACTTTGCCCGCAGCCATGGCGAAGGCGACGGAAGCGGCTACGTCGATATCCTGCGGTGTGCCCGAACCACCCCCGATGGTGACCGTGGCAAAGTGGGGCGAAAGCGCCGGGCGGGTGTTGTAGGTGACGGCCATTTCGTCCCAGGTGATGTCGGCCACATCGTGGACGCGCAGATCGCCGGAGTCGGCGTTGGAGAGCGTGAGCGTGAGGGTGGCGGCGGTGACGTTGCCGAAAAGGCCGCCCAGGTTGAAGCGATAGAGCGCTTCCGAGGATTCGCTCCCCCGTGTGCGGAGAACGTTGTTTGTGCCAAAGTTGATATGGGCATCGGCCCCGCCGCGCACATAGGTGTCGGCCTCGGCGGAAATAATGGTGGTATCCTCCCGGCCGCCGGGGACCACATTGAACTCGATGGCCCGCGCGGCGAAACCGTTGAGGGAGTTTGTCGCGGAAAACGTGAGGATGTGGCTGCCGGGCGAGAGGCTCCCGGTGGTGAGGGTGGAGCCAAAGCCAAGCAGCCCATCGATGGAGGAGGTCCACGCGGCGGTGGCGGAGAGATCGCCTTCGTTTTCATCGATGGCGCTGCCTTCGAAGGTCACGTAGGTCCCCTGAATCACGGTGGAGGCAGTGGCGGGCGCGGTGATGGCCACAGCCAACGTGAGCCCGCCGAGGTTTTCCCCACTGGGTTCACCCACCCTATAGAGAATGGGGCGGTGGATGGAAGGCACGATGACTTCCCCGCGCAGCGGATGCGTATCCTGGATGGTCTGCCAGGTGAGGAGGTTGGCGTGGATCCAGCGGTCGTAGATGCCGCCGATCCATTGCGAGGCCCCTTCCTGGATCGTATCGGCCATACCCGCGATGAGGAAGTTGGTGCAGTTGACGAAACGGAAGAGGTAGGGGTCGAAATAGTCCGCATCGGGTGAGGTCAGGCCGCCGTTTCCGAAGAGGCGGACGTTGTCGCAGTTCTCAAAATAGGCCATGGCCCCCTTCACTTCGCCCTTTGTGCCGTAGATGGAAAGGTTGGCCACATTGAGGAATTCGGAGATATTCCGGCTGTCCTCCTGCTGCATGTGCAGGTGGTAGATGTGGAGGGGTTGGGCGGTGCCCTCGACGCGGAGAAAGGGTGTCTCCTGACGAAGGTGCTGGCGTCCGTGAAACCAGAAGTTGAACCAGCGCCCGCCGCCGTTGCCGCGCACCTGCACATTGGGCTCCGCCGCGCTCCAGGCCCAGTCGCCAGGCCGGAAATCCGCCTGCGGGTGGTTCGGGTTGATGGGGTTGTAGTCGGGCGCGTCGGGATCGGTGGTATTGTATCCGTAAAAGAGGCGGGCGACAAAGTCCGGGCGGAAATTGCTCACCGGGCGGGATTCAAACTTCACGTGGCGGAGCACGGAATCGCCGCCGGAGCGCCATTCGAGGGCGTAGTTGCCCGGCGTCGTGGGGTTGTGCGCGGCGAGCGGATAGAAGCGGCGGATGTGGATGTTGGCCAGCCATGTCTCCGCTTCGGCGGTGTCGGCGGTGCGGATGATGGGCGCGTCGGGATCGGCCTCCGTGCGCCCGGCAAAGCGGTTGGTGAGGGAGGAAAGGGCGTCGATCGAGGAAAGGGTGATGTAGGCCCCGATGAGCTTGGAGTCAGGGCGTAGATCGAGGGTGTTGGAAACGGCGAAGCGCCCCTTGGGGAAAAAGAGGATCTCGTGGTCATTGATGGCCTGCTGGAGAACCGCCCAGTTGTCGGTGGTGCCGTCGCCCACCGCGCCGAGGGTGGTGACATCAACCACCCCGGGCGTTTCCCAGCTGGGGAAATCCTCCGCCCACTGGTGGCGGGTTTGAAGATCGAAGGGCGGGGGCACGCCCGATTCGGCATTCATGTAAAAGCCGCCGTGGACCTCGCCGTCGATATAGACAAACTCGCGCCCCTGGCCCCATGCGCGGGCGGCAGGCATGACCTCCACGGCCAAATGGCTGTAGTGCCGCCACCCGGTGGGGTTGCCCGTCGCATCGGGGGTGAAGACGTGGGGGGCATTGCGCACGTAGACGTTGTCGAAGAGAAAACTCCGCCCGCGGGGCGAACCCATGGCGATCACCGTGTTGGCGGGATCGGCGTGGGCGTAGTTGATTTCTGAATCGATCAGGAGAAAGGAGCCTTCAAAGGGTTGGGGTGCCCATTGGAAGGTGATCTGGAAGAGCGGTCCGGGGGCGGAGCGCTCAAAACGGCAGCCGACCATGACCATGGCCCCGCGGGCGCGGATGCGCACGGCGTATTGGGATTGGTTGACAAAGGTGGCACCGGTAACCACGGGCGTCGGCTGGGTGCCCGCGCCCGGGCCGTTACTGAAGGTATCGATACCAATGACCCCGCCCACGATGGTCACCCGGTGGGTCGATCCGCCTGAGCCGGGAACCCCCCAGATGCCCGTGTGGCCACCTTCCGTGAGGTCGATGTGGACGTCCTGAATCGTGCAGCCCTCCGCTCCCTGCATGCGCAGCGCCGCGGCCCCGGCGTTGCCCGCACCGATTTTGAAATCCAGACCGATGACGGCCTGGTCGTAGAGGTCGGTGCCGCCGCTCTCACTCTCGGGCGTGCCCTGATTGATGAAGTGCACCATCACCTTGCGGTTGGCGGGGTCGTTGAAACCGGGGGAGTTGGGCGCGAGGTAGAGCGTCGCGCGGTTGGCGGGGTCGACCGTGCTGCCCATGAGGATTCCCGGAAAGCCTGCTGTGTCGTCGGGCTGGTTGATGAGCAGACGGTCGGAAATGCGGTAGGTCCCCGGCGGGAACCACACGACCAGCTGGTTGTCCCGGCAATGGTTGATGGCCGCCTGCAAAGCAGCGGTCGAATCGGCCACGCCGGTGGGGTCGGCCCCGTGGAGCGTGACATCGTAAAAGCCGTGGGGCACGGACGCGCGGATTTGCAGGGCGAAGAGCGCAAAGAGAATGAGGGCGAGGGGGACGGTGATTTTCGGTTTCATATCGGGGGAACAGGAGAAAAACAAAGACGCTCGCCCAAACGCCCGGCGAATGCGCCGGTCGCGGTATGGAATCAGTTACACAGAAGGAATGAGCAGCCTCCGACCGAGCCGATAACGCCGCAGCGGCCTTGGACTGCGTGTCCCGTTCAGACGGGACCGCTTTCCGCGATAGCAGCCCTGCTGCCGAGCCCCGGGCTCCCCTTCAGGCTTCCGGCACATCTCACCTCACCGATCCCCCAAACGCCCCCAGTGGAAACGGAGAAACCGGTGATGGGCTTCCTGGAGATCGCTGTGATCGCGGAAGCCGAGCGTTTCCCCGTCATCACTTGCAATTGCGGTGGGGCGGGGGTCGGCGGCGGTCCATGTGCGGAGGTCTGGCGATTCCAAAAAAACGGGCGCAAAGATCGGTTCCGGAGGCTCAGGAATATCCATGTGCAACCGGTTGTCCTCCACAGCCACGCGGAGGAAACGCGCAAGCGGCGGGTCGGGCCAGGGCTCCAGATCCGCGAGCGCCCCGAGCGAAGCATTCAGATACGTGCCGCTGGGTGTGGTTTCGAGGCGCACGGCACGGACCTTGAAGTGAAATTTCCCGAGCGGCGGTTCGGCTAATTTCCAATACAGAACCTGCGCGGTTTCCCCCGCCCGCACAGGTTCGCCCGTGATCCGGTCATAAGGGCCATTTCGCCCGGCGGCGGCATACAGATGATAACCCTCCCCTCCTTCGGGTGACGCCGCCCAGGCAAGCGTAACGTCGCCGCTCTCCGCACACAGAAGCGCGCGCAGCCACGGGGGCGACTCAATCATGTGCTCGCGCAGGGTGGGGTCTCCCATGTGCCCCATAAAGGTGAAGCCGCTGTAGTCACCGGGAGCGCCGAAGGGATTCTGGACGAAGTGCGTGCCGTTGATGTGGTTGCGCACGGCCGAGCCGTAGAGCCCGGTGGTGCTGCTCTGGTTATTGATCGTGGCCTTCATGACATCGCCCATCGTGCCCCCGAGAGCCATCTTGTGGTAGAGGTAGCGCCCACGCGGCGGGCTGAAGGTCCAGCTCAGCGTCCAACTGTTCGGGTAAGCGATGCTTTGGCGCATCCAGGCGTTGAGATCCCAGTAGCCCACGTGGCTTTTGAATCCGGTCCAGAACACGGCCCGGCTCATGTCGGAATTGCGGTTGGGCTCATTGCCTGCCATGAAAACATAGAGGTAGGGTCCGTGGTCGAAGGTGTATTGCGCCTCCGTTTGCCAGCTGACGGCGGGCAAACCAAACCGGTCAACGTAGTCGAGGTTGGCCATACCGGAGAGCGGGGTGATTGTCTTCCAAAACTCTTCCTGGAGGTGCTTGTAGAGACCGCCGTCATCCCGCACGAGAGCGCGGCGACCCGGCTTGAAACCATCGCGGGCGTGTTTGTAGGCGTGGAGCTTATTGAGGTAGTCACGCAAAGCCCCGATCTCGTCACCGCCATTCACGGTCTCGCCATTGAGGGCGCGGCGAAAGTCGATCCTCCCCCACCCCATCTCAAAGGCCTCCGGGAGATGGCGGAAGTGCGACTGGTCGAAGCGCCCGTCTCCGGGATTGTTGTGCCAGGCCGGACGCACCTGCCCGCTCTGGTTTCCATAGGCCACGGTGATGGTACCGGTATCCGTCCACTCGTTATCGACATCGGCGTAATAGGCATCGGCCGCCACCGCGCCGAGATCGCCATGCCCGTCGGGTGCCCAGGCGGCACGCAAACCCGAGCGCGGCTGGGGCACGCGCCCGAGAAGAATGACGTGTTTCACTTCGCCCGGATGAGCCGCGTAAATCGCCCGGATCTCATCGCGAATGGCCACATGGTCACCATAGGCGGCATCCAGCCAGTCATCCCGGCCATCGGGCGTGAGGACCTCGTGCACGGTCCAGCCGTCGGCCACGAGGTCCTCCCGGAAACGCGCGATTTCCCAAGCGAGGGGTGTTTGTATCGACGCAGGCATGACAAGGACCACGCGCCCGCGCCAAAGTGTGCGATCGACCTCCACGCCCGCGAGAACGAAGGTGCGCACGTGTCCGTTGTGAACCGTCTCCGCCGGCACACCCCGTGCATGAAAACGATAAGCGTAGGCCACACCCCGCTCCACCGTGGTATCCCTCCACTCCGCCGTGCCCGCCGGGATGCTCGCGTGGAGGGTACCCCAGTCGAGGGCCTCCGGAGATTTCCGGTAGATGTCCAGGGCGTAATCCGTCTTCCAAAAGCGAAAGGTGAGGGCCGGTGGATCGGTGAGGGCCGCCGACACTTCGACCGGCACGACATAGACATGATCGCGCGCCGAAAGCGCCGGGGGCGGCCATACGGTGTCGGCAGCCAGCGTTCCCGAACCGCCCCAGGAAAAGGCGAAGAGCAGAACGGTCGCCACCAACCGCATGGAAAGGCAGGCGCAGCGGCTAAAGCGTCTGGGCCCGACGGGCGGGCGGAGGCGACGGGTAGCGGGACCGCGTGAACGCGGAACTCCAACCTGTACAGCCGAGCCTTCGGTTGGAGTTCCGCCTTTAGGCGGTCCCG
>JAFIGE010000201.1 GCA_020831585.1 Opitutales bacterium
CCAACCCGGCGATGCCGCCCATGCGGGAGGTGGTCCTGAGGCGGGTGCGCCGGGAAGACGGGCGGCGATTCCTCGTCCTTCAAGTCTTCTGTGACCGCGTGATTGTCGAGGACTCCCGTGCGGTTGTCCTCAACCTGCGCTGGCTCGCCCGCTTCTGGTTCCGGATACTCCGCAAAACCCGGCGCAAGGACCCGCGCGCCCTGGAACCCATTCCCCCCTGGCTGACGGGCGAGGCGACCCTCACAGGCAAGGTGCCCCCCGTTGACAGCGCTTCCTCGTCATGATCCCCACCGAAATCATCACCTTCACCGTCTCCACCGCCATCGGTGCTTGGATCAAGCTCAAGGCCAAGCAAATGGAGGCCCAGCGCCATCAAGCCGATCTCTGGGCCTTGAAGGCTGGGGTCATCATCGACGACCGGCAAAGGGCGCGGGACGGAGCGCGGCAGCGCGGAGATGGCGCAAGCCCCGGAGACGCGCAGCGTCGGAGGGGTGAGCCCCAGCGGGTGCCCTCTGGGCGCTGGGGCGAGCAATTTGTTCCACCGGGCGGCCCCCTGACCCGCCGCATCATCGTCGTGTCAGTACTCTTCGCCGTCTTCATCGCGCCCTTCATCCTCGCTGCCTTCTTCCCCGAGACCCCCGTGTTCTACGCCTACGCCGAAAAGACGCGGGGCTTCTGGTTCGTCTTCGAGTCCATCGACCGCATGCGCTTCGAACGGATGCAGGGCTACGTCATCCTCCCCGTCCACACCCAGATGGCCGCCGCGATCAGCGGCTTCTACTTCGGGGGCGGGTTGGCGAAGTGAGGGCATCGCCGTCACGACCAGCGATCCGCAGAGCCGTTGAGAGTACCGCGCCGATTACCGGCTGACCGCCTGGAGCAAGGGGGCAATTTGTCGAAAATCCCCAAACCGCTCCGTTTTCTCTTGCCGTTAACTGTGCGGGCCGATTTTTTGCGAAGCAACGCTCACTTTCGATGCTTGTGCCCAGTCCATTTTGCGCGGAGCCTGCTTCCTCGCCCGTCAATAATATCTGCGGTTTGTCGCCACAGCGCGTGGCATTTTGGGGAGACTAAAACCAGCAGATGTTAGGCAGGCATTACCAATGAGTCCTGTTGTTTTTGTTCATGATTATAAGTAATAAACTTTTACTGATTTAAGAAAATGAAAATCAAGTCCATTAAAATAGACCATCGTTTCGGATTTTTGATTTTAAGGTCATTCATGACGCCATTCCTCTTGATTTCCGGTGGGCTCATGACATTGCAGCCCTCAAGTGAGGGCAGCTCATTTCTGGTGATATCGCCGACGGCTGGATTCGCATCTTCTATCGATGCAGGAGAGGGCTCATTTTCCGTTACTTCTAATGTCGCATGGCAGGCATCAACAGAATCAAGCTGGATAAACCTTCAAACCGCATCAGGCTCCGGTAACGGCACTGTGCGGTTTACATTCTCTGAAAATTCGCCACCCTCGAATGGGCGCGTTGGGATCATCACCGTCAGCGGTCAGGGAATTCAAATGAATTACCAGTTTGCTCAACCGGGAATGTCTCAGCAAACAAGGCTCTCAATTGATCCTACTTCCCGAACTCACTCTGCGCGTAATTTTTTGCAGGAAAACCGAACGGTTAATATTGTATCTGAGACAAATGAGGACTGGGAAGCGATTTCTAATGTCCCTTGGATCATCGTATACAATGGGTTGGGGGCTGGGAATGGAACATTTACATACGCATTAACAAACAATCATAGCATCCAAGCTCGGACAGGAACAGTTTCAATCCGGCTTCATGATGGGACCAGCATAAATTTCACGGTCACGCAGAGAGGTGCTTCAGTCGGTGTTCAGCCAACATCCCGGAGCCACGCACCTGCGGCCGCCAGCGATCAGACTTTTTCAGTTTATTCTAACACGGAGTGGTATGTATCTACCCTCGGGCATGTCAGCTGGATCACTCGGAACACAATGACAGGTTCGGGCAATGGCACGGTCAGCTACTCAATATCTGAAAATACGAGTAGCAGCAGTCGTTCTGCTACAATTGTCGTTCTACCTGTCGAATGGGATGGGACAAGTGCACACTTTGAGGTGGTTCAAGAGGGAAGAGGTGGGTCCAATACGCTTTCCATTGATCCCAGTTCCCGCAACCACAGCGCATCCGCCGCCAGCAACCAGACTATCTCCGTGTCCTCCAACGTGTCGTGGACGGTGAGCACAAACCGAGATTGGATCAACCTGCACACGACCAGCGGGTCGGGAAACAGAATAATCAGCTACTCCGTTTCAGCGAACAGCTCCACCTCTTCGCGCTCAGGCTCAATCACGGTTTCCGGCGGTGGGCTCAACCGAACATTTTCGATCAACCAAGCAGGATCTTCTCCTTCAGCCACATTGAGCCTGAGCCCGACCTCCCGAAGCCACGAGGCCTCGGGTGCAAGTAACCAAAGTATTTCCGTCACTTCCAACACTTCATGGAACGTGAGCAGCAGCGCAAGCTGGATCAACCTGCACACGACCAGCGGGGCGGGAAACGGGACAATCAATTACTCTATTTCAGCGAACAGCTCCACCTCCTCGCGCTCAGGCTCAATCACGGTGTCAGGTGGTTCGTTCGGGAGCATTACGCGATCTTTTTCAGTGACTCAAGAAGGTTCTACGGAAGCACCTACATGGTTCAGTGAATTCTTCCAGGTGCTCCTCATCGTAGCATCTCATTCAAACAAAGGAACAGTGTTAGCTTTAGTAATAGACGATTTAACCCGAGATATTCAAAGATTTGTTCATCGAATCGCACCAATCATGGAACAATACGATCCGCTGAGAGAGCGAAGTCCGGATGGAATTTTTGTGGTTGCAAGCCCAGTCGATATTATTCTACGCGATCCATCGGGTAGATTAATTACAAGTGACAATGCGATTTCGAATAATGTTGTTTTCATTGAACGAGATGTGGCTGTCGATGGTGACACGGCAATTCTTATCCTTTTTTATACCGACGAGTTTATTGAATACACCTACGAGGTCATTCCCCATCAAGGAAGCGCCGGAGAGCAATTTTCTCTTTACACATACAATGGCGATCTATCGGTGCCGTTTTTGGAGGAAACGATTAATGAATCGAGAATTTACTCTGGGACTTTTCCGATTTATGGGGGGCCTTCCAATCTTTGGCGTGAGAGCACATTTTTAGGACAGAGTTGGAACTGGCTGGAATGGTTGGGTTACTTTTGGATCGGTCGTAGTGGTTGGATTTATCACCTAGAACATGGTTGGTGGTACTATGTCGGTGATTCCACCGAGGAGTTTTTTGTTTATGATAGTGATTTGGGCAACTGGGGCTGGATAAGTAATGCATCCTATCCTTGGATTTATTGGTTCGAGCCTGTCAACCATTGGGCCCTTTACGACCGCGGTGGCCACCCCGGTGACCGCTGGTTTTTCCACACTGGGGCGCAGGAATGGCGGCATGAGGAGGACTTAATGGGGATGGCTCCCGGTGTTGTCTATTTTGAGGATTTTACGTCGGATCCGGGCTTTGTCAGCTTGAAACCCGAACACTTGTATTGGGATGCATCCTCTGGCGTCTATCACATCAAGACCCGCAGGTATGCCGATCCGGCAGCCATTCGCAATGCCTACATGGCAAAGAGCCCGGTTTTCACCAGGCGCGTGGAACCGGACCGCGAGTCCTTCTCCATTTCCATGCGGGTAAATCCGCGGTCCCCGGGTTATGCGAACTACCCTGCAGTGAACCTCGCGGATTCGCGGGAACTTCTCATCGGTCCAAACGTGGAGACATTCACTGGATTACATTTGCGGTATGTAATTGTTTCTTGGGCGGATCATGTACCGCGTCGAATGCAATTAAGGGAGGGAAACTCCGGTCTTCACTTTGAGTCTCCCTCGGTAATTGCCGACACGTGGTATCGCGTGGATATAAGTTTCGATGCTGTTGCGGGTCGCATTTCGTGGGAGGTGAGGGACGACAGCACAGGCCAACTATTCGCAACCGATACCGCACTCAACATTACCATTCCAGCATTTGATCAGATTGTGGTCGGACATGCAGTGAGCGCGCAGGCATATAACCGAGAGGCTGTGGCACTCATCGACTGGATTGAGATCAGAACGGAAGGCAGTCAATGATCGAAGAGGGTCTGCAATTCCGAAAAGACGCCCGCTCACTCCGACACCCCATAAGCGTTACACTCGACTGGAATTAACTGGATTGCCTTGATTTTGCCTAAACAATGATTTTCCTGATTACCTCAAAGTGTTCTAAATAAGCGCTTTACTGGAAATAAGCGGAGTCCCTCCCTCTCCGCCATTCGACGCGCTCCGCTACGCTCCACCTGCTCATGGCAGGCCACTTGCAGAGAGAAGTGATCGATCTGCCCGAGCGGCTCGCGCGCGTCGAATGCCCTGAGCTCGTCGAAGGGCTTTCATTTGTTTACATGCTGATTTGCCGAAAGGGGACTCTCTATGTTGGGCACACCCAAGATGTTCGTGCGCCATATGCGGGCAATTGAAGGAATTTTTTACTTTTTTACACGAAAAGTCCGTGTTCAAGCGAAGGAGCGGTCCAGCAGGAGCAACAATTTAAAAGTGGTCACGGGTAAAGAAGCTGGCGTTGATTCGCGGAGATGCCGAGCTCAAGGCCAAGCAAATGGAGGCCCAGTGCCACCGGGCGGCCCCCTGACCCGGTGCATCATCGTCATGTCCGCGCTCTTCGCGGTGTTCATCGCCCCCTTCATCCTCCCCGTCCACACCCAGATGGCCGCCGCGATCAGCGGGTTCTACTTCGGGGGCGGGTTGGCCAAGTGACTATAATTCATCCTCTGGAATAGGTGCCTGATCAGGAACTTTTCCAAGAATCTCTTTCAACCTTTCGGCACTACCCCGGGATGCCCTCTCCCTGAGATAGTCCTCGGTCGAGATCGCCGACATCTTCTCGGCTACCGCCGACGAGATGAACTGATTGATGGAAACTCCCTCTTTCTCAGAGAAGTCTTTGATCCTCCGATGCAATGAATCGGGCAGACGTAAACTCAGTGTGCTCATTTGATAACTCCTTTCTCTATTAAAAAGTCTTTCGGCGTGATCGCCCGGATTCCAAACTTTCCAACTTCACGAAAATCTTTGGTGTTGAGGGTAACAATTTCGGTGGATTCCGAAACAACGGCAAGTTCCAGAATATGATCGTCCTTCTGGTCAGACAAAAAGGGTCTCCACAGAAAAAAGGGACGATACACTTTCCCCAAGGCAACCACCGAGTCGATGTATCCCTCCAAATCGCTGTCCGACAGAGAAATATCGTCCCGGTGCCTCAAGATAACGTCTTCATATTCAAGGATGAGTGCAGTCGAGATGGCGAATTCGATCTCCAACGCCGAAACTCGATCCATCAGCAGGAAAGAAGCTCCGAGCCGGGATCTAAGGGCGGAAACGATAACATTCGTGTCGATGACGACCATCAGAAAGATACCGTATGCGGTATCGCGTTTTGTCAAGCATGCTCTGACCGACAGAAGTTCTGAATGGCAAAGCGAACGAAAGCCCGGTGCGGCGTATGTGGTTTTCACAGAGGATCTGCGCGCACGCTTGGCCGCCCATAAAGAGGGCAACTGCACCGCCACACCCCCTCCGCCCCTGGCGGGTTCTCAGCTACCATTCCGTGCGCGGCAAAAGGCGCGCGGTTTCTGGTTCATTCTTCGAGTCCATCGACTAGATGCACTTCGAGCGGATGCACGGCTACGTGATCCTCCCCGCCAGCTCAGGTCGGCTTGAAGGCTCCCTCAACTGAATGCAGCTTTGAGTTCCTATGAAGAAACAGAGCCCAGACGATCCCGAACGGATTGAACTACGACGAATCTGCCGCGAGGGTCGGATGGAGGAGCTACTTCGCTGGATCGACGCCGGGAGGCCGATTCGCTTCCAAGTCGGACGCTACAGGAAGCAGGTAGCCTCCCTTGAGTTGGTGTTCGCTTCGGGATTTTTCGACATGGCAAAGGCGGTTCTGCGAGCCTGCGAATGGACAAAAGACGAAAAAGACCGTGCTCTCCACAAAGCGGCTGACGAGAAACAATGGCACCTTCTGCACTTCTGGGCCGATGAAGGGCTTCCCTTCCCCTGCGACTTTTTCGAACGGGTCTGTGACAGCGGCGACAAAGACCTGATGGTGAAGTTAGTTCAATCCGGGGTGGATCCGACCCGAGATGACGCCCTCGCCGACGCTCTTTGTTATGCCCCTATTCGACCCATGGTTGGATTCTGCATGAGCGCCAAAGATCTGGGCTTACCCGGCATCGACGAGCAGATCGCTATAGCACTGAACTGCCTTTATCGGTCGAGATACCATCCGGGACGAACGGCATTCGTGCGATGGGCGTGCGCCGATCCATTCATTGAGGCACCTTCCGAGATTCGCCCGAACTTTCCGGGGAGGCAGTCTCTCGAAGCCCACGAATGGGAGGACGACTATCCACAAACAGTCGCGGAAAGTGCTGCTCTCTACGGCGATCTGAAGGAGTTCAAGGGCCTGAAGGTCGACACCAAGGACCCGCGAATCCGCGCCGTCCTGGCTTCTGCTGCCCTATCCATTCAAAATGGGGTTTTCGGATACATCATCGAGACCACCCCAGCGGCCCTACTGAATGAATCTGACCGGCGCAGCTGTCTCGGCATCGAGAATCTCGTGAGTTTCGTGTATCGTGAATTTTCCCCCGTCGACACTTCCGCGTTGCTCCGAACCCTCCGCCTTGGGCTCGAAGCCGGGTGCCTCTGGAATCCGCAGGAGGATAGCGTCGGCTGTTTGAGGAGGACATTTCGATCCGCCCGCGCAGAAGACGTTGCGGCAGTTGTTCGACTCTTGCGCGAGTTCAACCAAGGCACAGCGTTCTTGGACGAGGTGCTACGTGTCCCTTCGATGAAATGCATCCTCAATCTTGTAGGGTGAATCTTGCAGCACCTTACCGAGACCTGGGGAAAGGTGCGGGGGCAGGTTGGCGAAGTGACGGCATCAAGCTGCGAACCCCGATTTTCCGTGGAACACTCCGACACCCCATTAGCGATTCACTCGAATGGAATTAACAGGAGTGCCTTGAGTATGCCTAAACAAAGATTTTCCTGGAGACTACAAGATGTTCGAATTCAGTGATTTACGGGAAAGGCGTGGAGTCCCTCACCCTCCGCCATTCGAAGCTGAGCGACGCAGAGCGAAGGCGGGCTTTCGTCCGGAATAGCGCGGTTTTGGCTCGACCGGCCAGCCAGCCGCGATTTCGCCTGGGTTGCCGGAGGACTGGGCGCGCAAAGGCTGGGATGGTCTTTCGCGTCCGCGTCATCCCCACGAGAAGGCCGTGGATCGGCGGACTTCGGCTGCGAGATGAGGGGGAGCTTTGCGACGAGTGGCTTGTTTTCGCATTTACAGGGTGAGTCGAAGACCGCAGGGTCGGGCGATGCGGTGGGGGTGTATGACCAAAAAGTAACCCTGCCTCAGGCGACGGGTCGTAGGCGGAGGTAATCGCT
>JAFIGE010000256.1 GCA_020831585.1 Opitutales bacterium
CCGGTCATTGAGAAGGTCATATCAACTTGAATGGTCAATTATGCAACAAAGCCAATGGGGGGGGGCTACGAAAACTCTCAGAATGAGAATCTGGTAGATTCGATGGATGCATTAATTGAGGAAGGTTTCAGTCTAATTCTTCCGGAAGAGCCGCAGATCGCCGTGAACGATTGGCATGGTATTGGCTACATAATTTACGGCTTTTTGGAAGGAGAGGAGGGTCAAGATCCGTTGGAATGGACCGCGATGATGATCAGTGGCGGCTACAAAGGGGGCTACCCGGGGATCGAGGAGATGATCAATGCGTTTCTTGCTCAGTTACAAGCCATAACAGGCCCCCAGTTTGTTGTTCCCGGACCCAGCTACCATACGAACCCGCAAAGCTCCGAACCCGTTGATCTCGCATCCGGGGCCTATTTTCTGGATACTGAAGACCTTACTGTTGGGGGGGCGGGCGTTCGCGGGCTTGCGTTTGCGCGGAATTACAACAGCAACCGGAGGGATTCCGATTCTACCGGTCTCGGTCCGGGGTGGACGCACAACTACCACATGCGCGTGGTAGAGCGGAGCGCCCCGGAGGCAACGCTTGGCCTGACCACGCCGCAAGAGGCCGCCGCATTTATCGTTTCTGTTTTTGTGGCGGCGGACTTGTTTGCGAATCCAACTACCGCAAAGGATTGGGTTCTTCCCGCGTTGGTCGCCCATTGGGGAGTCGAGTCAATTTACAACAATGCCGCCGTTGTATCGGTGGGGCAAAAGTCCTACCAGTTCATCAACGCTCCTGACGGTTCGTTTTTGCGAACCGCTGGCATCCCTGCGGAACTCAGCCTCGTTGACGGGAATTATGTCCTCACCGAGCCGTTTGGAAACACCTTTCGCTTTGACGCGGCGGGCCGCATCGCCGAGATCGAAGACTTCTTTGGTTTAAAAAAGAGCTTTGCGTATCAGGGCGACCGCCTTCACACGGTAACCGACGCTTTTCTGCGCACTTTCACCTTCGGCTACTCGGGCAACCGCCTGACTTCGATCACGGAGGACACCGCTCCCGCCGCCGCCTCTGGCGAAACCGTCCCGCCGCCCCGTTCGATCAATTTCGGGCACAACGCGGCGGGCGACCTAAGCGTTTACACAGACCCGGAAAACAAGCAATGGGAGTATGAATACGAGCCTGGCCACAAGATGTGGCGGTTGCGCGATGCCGAGGGGCGGATCATCGCCACCAATGTCTACGATTCCTTCGACCGCGTTATCGAGCAACGCGCCTATGGTAGGGACGACGAAACCTGGACCTTCCACTACGCGGGCTATTCGACAATCGAGCAAAATCCGCTCGACGGTCGTGTCCGCTACTTTTTCGATGATCATGGCCGGACGGTTTCCAGAGAGAACGAAGTGGGGGATCGCTCCCATACGCGGTACGACGGCCAGCACCGTCCTATCGTCTCCATCTCGCCCCGCGGCCGGGAAGTCCGGTCCTATTACGATGCCGAGCACAATCTGCGGGCACAAAGCGATGCCAGGGAAGGGGAGGTCACCGGGCTTGTCCTTGATGAAGACTTTGAACTGGTTGCCACCCAAATTGCGCCCGGAGTGCAACCCAAAGGGACCGTGACCCTCTTCACCTACGATGCTCTGAACCGCATAACCGGCGTCACCGTGAAAGACCTCACCGGTGATTACCCCGCCCGTTCCACCGCCTTTGTCTATGACCCCGCGAACTCCACTAACCTCCCGGACAAGGTCTTTGACCCAAAGGGCAACGAAACCGAGTTCACCTACCACCCCGACGGGCTCCTCTGGAAGGAGACCGAAGTTTCCATAACCGGCAACCGCACCACAACCCACCTCTACGACTCGCGCCGCCTCCCCGCGACCGTCACCTACCACGATGAGTCCTTCGAGAGTTTCGACTTCGACCCGCGCGGCGATTTGAAAATGCACACCAGCCGCCGCGGCGTGGAGACCGAGTTCCGCTACAACGACCGCCGACAGCTCACCAAGACCATTCAACCCGGGCCGGACGGAGACATCGTGAACGAGCGCACCTATGACCCATCCGGAAACGTCCAGCACATCATCGACGCGGAAAACAGGATCACCCGCCAGGAGTGGGGGCCCCAGCGCAAGTTGCTCCGCACGATCCAGGCACACGGCACCCCGGAACCCGTCACCACCCATTTTCATTATGATCGGCGGGATTGGCTGGAGAGGGTCGTCGACCCCCTGGACCGCGAAACACACATCGAGTATTTCGCCACCCAACGGATCAAAACAATCACCGATCCCCTTCTTCGCAAAACCCACTTCACCTATGATGCCGACGGCAACCGGACCAGCGTCACCACCCACGGCAACATCGAGACCTCATCCACCTTCGACGAATGGGGGAATCCCTTGACAATGACCGACGGCGAGCAGAAAACGGTCACCTACGGATTCAACAGCTTCGGTGAGCACGTGACCCTCCAAAACCGCCGCAACCACACCTTCTCCTTCAGCTACAACGCCAACGGAGCCCCCGAGACGCTCGCAACGCCTCTCGCCCACACCACCACGACCACGTGGACCGACCGCAACCTCATCGACTACACCGAGAAAGCCCGCACCCCCACCATCCGGGCAACCTTTGCCCACGATGACCTGCGCCGCGTTTCCTCGATCACCGATCCCCTCGGGACAATCGAATTCTCCTGGGATGGCGAGGACGACAACGGCAACCTGCTCCAGACCGTCACGGAGGGCGGCAAAGTCATCACCCGCGTCTTCGACTCCGTCGAACGCATCAAACGCCACACCGACTCCAACGGCCACACCATCGCCTACGAGTGGTATGACAACGGGCTCCTCAAAAAGGTCACCTACCTCGGAGACGGGACCGAAAATCCTCCCGAAAACCGCTCCGTCACCTACACCTACGACGAGATCAACCGGCTCAAGACCGTAACCGACTGGCACAACCGGGTAACCACCTACCATTGGACTGATGCGGGCGAACTCGAGCGCATCGATCGCCCCAATGGCGTAAACCGCGTGCAGACCTACACCCCCGCCGGCGAACTCGAGCGCATCACCGAGCGTGACGAGGATGGCAAACTCCTCGCCTACTTCCGCTTCCGCTACGATGCGAACGCACGTATCGAAAGACGATTGCGCCTTCCCCAGCCCCAGGAAGTCAACCTGCCCCCCTTTGCGGCCATGTATGACAACGACAACCGGCTGGCCACCTGGAACGGGACCACCGTCGTGCACGATGCCGACGGCAACATGACCACCGGGCCGCTCTTCGGCCACGGCCTCACCACCTACGTCTACGATGCGCGCGACCGCCTCACCAGCGCGGGCGGCGTGACCTACGAATACGATGCGGAAAACCAGCGCGTGTCCCTCACGACCGCAGCCGGTCCGGTGCGCTACGTCACCGATCCCAATGCGGGCGGGCTCTCGCGCCTGCTCGTGCGGGAACGGCCCGACGGCTCGCGCACCTTCTACGTCTACGGGCTCGGGCTGCTCTATGAAATAGACGAAGCCGGTGCCGCCACCTATTACCATTTCGACCAAATCGGCTCGACGGTGATGTTGACCGATAGTGACGGAGCGGTGTCCGACCGAATCGAATACTCCCCTTATGGCACCATCACCCACTGGGAAGGTGAGACCGACACCCCTTTCCTCTACGTCGGCCAGTTCGGTGTGCAAACCGATCCCAACGGCCTGCTCTACATGCGCGCCCGCTACTACTCGCCCGAACTGCGGCGATTCATCAATGCCGATCCCATCCGCTTCGGCGGCGGAATGAACTGGTATGCCTATGCGAATGGGAATCCGATGATGTTCATTGATCCGACCGGTGAAGTTGCGACCCCGTTCCCTCTGATCGACTTGTGGGGTTCGGCTGTTGGAGGCGCAACCGCAATTTTTTACGGGGGAGATGTCAGAGAAGGCATCAGTCTTGGGCGTGATGGGGCACGGAAGGGTGCCTACGCTTTCGCGGACGGCGTAATTGATGGTGTCCCGGGGATGAAATTACAACCCCTCGCAAACCTAGGTCTTTACGACCCGGATGAATACGGATTGGGTTGGAGCCAAGTAATCGGATCAGGGACGCGTGATGCTGCGCTCTTTCTCTACATTGGCAGCACTTGGGTAGCGGCACCGATGCGGGTTGCGCCTGCATTGGGGTTTTCCGGTATTGGGCTGTCACCATTGGGAGTCTTATCGGTGTCCCGTCTCTCGCCAGTATTGCAAGGATCTAGCTTGGCTGCGACTGCCGGTTATATTCAATACTTGAGGATTGACAGTATTTATAAAGGATACCTGCAATATCACATAGGCGCTGACAAGTACACGGGAGGTGACAAGTGAAAGCACCGATGAATGGTTTGAGTCGAATTGGTTCGTTCCTGCTCTTTATTCAAATAGCTTTATTTTACTCTATATGCCTCTTGTTTTTTGTTTTCCGTGAAGAAATCTTGAATGGTAAATATGAATTTTTTTTCTTTGCCGCTATGTATTTGACGGGGTTTGGCGGGGTCCTTGCGCCCATAGTTCTTTTCATAATGTGGATAACCGAAAGAACGAAAAAATAGGGTTCTTTCCGGTTTTCCAGGGTTAGGAACGCTTATTCGCACACCATTCGAATCCATTGTTGGGGCATCCCGGCGGTAATCCGACTCTCTTTCCAACTCTCGGTGCTGATGCGCTGAGAAACTCGAGATTTAACCTTCAGGTGGTAACACACGCAGAACACATGGCTGCACATCGAACCCTTCGACTTCAGGAGGATATCTTCAGTTCGTTTTTCATGGATTTGAGGGTTACTGGGATACGCTCCATTCGAAACACCGGAATGTTTATGATCGATTCCATCGATTCCAATAAATGAAAACTGCGGCAATTTTTTATGGTGTTTTGGCGGTTTTTTTGATGATGCTTTGGTTCATCCTTTCTCAGTGGACAAGGAGGAGCGCTAGTTCAAAAATACAAGAGCTGCGCAAAGAAGGAGAAGTATTGCTGTCTAGCGTTTGTACGCTCCCTCTTGCTGAAGCCGAAGTAAAGCTTGAACGCTTGATTTCCCAAAACGCCTTTCTCGTCAAGCAGGTTGACGCTTCCGAAAGAGCGCCTGACTTGCTCAGAGAGCTTCCCTCAACCTGCCGTCATATTTTTGAGGCGTATAAGTACATTCTTGAACCGGAATCGTCCCTCGAGTTGAGTTGGGATTTTTTTGATTTGAGATCAGGCCAGAGGATTCGGGTCGGTTGTTTCGGAGAAACACAAACAGAGGTTTTGGTTGAAACCAGCACAGGTAAGGTGATTGTGGGAAGAGATGTTTTTCCCAGTCTGGCTCATCTCCTGATCTTTGAAACCCAGTAGCCGCAGAAGAAGCAGGGCGCTCCAGATAATCGGACACAAATCAAAAAGACTTCTCATTCAAGGACCAAAAACTTGAAAAAACACCGCGCCGTCACCTACACCTACTACGAGACCAACCGGCTCAAGACCGTGACCGACTGGCACAACCGGGTAACCACCTACCATTGGACTGATGCGGGCGAACTGAGGCGCATTGATCGCCCCAATGGCGTAAACCGCGTGCAGACCTACACCCCCGCCGGCGAACTCGAGCGCATCACCGAGCGTGACGAGGATGGCAAACTCCTCGCCTACTTCCGCTTCCGCTACGATGCGAACGCACGTATCGAAAGACGATTGCGCCTTCCCCAGCCCCAGGAAGTCAACCTGCCCCCCTTTGCGGCCATGTATGACAACGACAACCGGCTGGCCACCTGGAACGGGACCACCGTCGTGCACGATGCCGACGGCAACATGACCACCGGGCCGCTCTTCGGCCACGGCCTCACCACCTACGTCTACGATGCGCGCGACCGCCTCACCAGCGCGGGCGGCGTGACCTACGAATACGATGCGGAAAACCAGCGCGTGTCCCTCACGACCGCAGCCGGTCCGGTGCGCTACGTCACCGATCCCAATGCGGGCGGGCTCTCGCGCCTGCTCGTGCGGGAACGGCCCGACGGCTCGCGCACCTTCTACGTCTACGGGCTCGGGCTGCTCTATGAAATAGACGAAGCCGGTGCCGCCACCTATTACCATTTCGACCAAATCGGCTCGACGGTGATGTTGACCGATAGTGACGGAGCGGTGTCCGACCGAATCGAATACTCCCCTTATGGCACCATCACCCACTGGGAAGGTGAGACCGACACCCCTTTCCTCTACGTCGGCCAGTTCGGTGTGCAAACCGATCCCAACGGCCTGCTCTACATGCGCGCCCGCTACTACTCCCCCGAGCTGCGCCGCTTTATCAACGCCGACCCCATCCGCTTCGGCGGCGGAATGAACTGGTATGCGTATGCGAATGGCAACCCGACCATGATCATTGATCCGACCGGACTTTTCTTTAATACGAGTCGTGACCTAACCGAGGGGCCGAATAGCTTGTGGGAGTTTCCTAACTTCATGACTGATTTTGCAGCGCAAGTTTACATGGGGGTGACCCATATCCCCGCACAGATGGCGGCCCGCGGGCGTGAAATTAGTCAAGGAGGGGACCCTGTCAGTATCTACATTGGTGGCACGTTTGAATTTGCTGGAGGTGTCGGAAGTGTAGCAACAATACCAGAGAACCTTGTGAATGCTGGGGTTTTTGCTGTCAGATATTCTGGTTTATCAGGGCAAGAGGAAAAATATCGTGCCAATCTGGAAGCTAAAGCTATTGGTTTCGGAATTAGGAACCCAGGCTTAGTCTACGATATTTTTATTCGGGGCAAAGAACTTGAGTATATTGGGGGTTTTCTTGGAGGCAGTGCCGTTTTTGCTCCTCTAAATTCGGTCAGCCGAGTCGGAGTTGGTCTTTTGAATTTTTCTGGAGCGGTTACAGGCCCAGTCCAGAGCTTCCATAATCAGTTTGATAGCTTCACGGGCTTTTCGTCTGGATTTTTTAATTCAAATGATGGTTTTTCAAACTTCATTTTTTTCAATCATTCGAGTTCGTTTTCCGTTGGAATCAAGTAGCAGTTAGAGATCGATGTATTCTGTCAGTAAATCATTCGTAGCCTACTTTTTGGTGTTTTCGATAGGGCTATTAGCTCTTGGTTATTGGTTTGAGTTCTATTGGGTCGTTTACCTTATATTTGTATCGTTGCTTGGATGCTTATTATTTGGGTCAAAAGAGGCATCTCAGTCCGACCTTAAGAGGCTTTCTAACCTAGACTATGCTTTCAGAATACAGACAACATTTCTCATTATTGCCCTGTTAGGGTTAGCCATCCGCTCTGATGATCGAATTGTCCAAATTTTTTGTCTGATTGTTTTTATTCTTTATCATGCTGTTTATGTGAACGCCTTTCCTAAGGATATCAGGTCGAAATTATTTGATCGAAATAATAAGGCGTGACGGTGCCCCGTTGCGTTTGTGCTCTTCGGAAAAAAACAAAAAAAAAATTACAGGACGCCCCACTGGTGTCCGACTAAGGGCGGTTTTGAGTTTTGCAAGTAGCTGTTTTCGTGC
>JAFIGE010000202.1 GCA_020831585.1 Opitutales bacterium
CATCACCCGACAACTCCTGCACTCCAACGCACCACCACTCCCACGCCCCCCCCCGCACCCTGCCCCCTTCCGCCCGAACCGCTCCCTCGCCGTAAACGGCCCACTCCCCGGAACAAAAAAGCCGATCCGGGAAAAACCTTCTTGAATTTTCCCGTCACTTCTGCGTGTATTGATAGCCTATTCTATTGTCTTCCGTTCGATCCTTCTTGATTGGACGTGTTTCTTCTGCTCAGCCAACCACCCGACAAAAACCGGCATTGCCTGTACGGATTCCTTCCCCGTCGGTAAAAGCCACCCAAATCTCGGCAAGTCAGGGTGTCTCCGCCCCGGCAGTAATGCAGTCCCCCGTAGGCTGCCTCCACCAAAAAGACATAAGCCATAGCCGGATCTTGTAGAAAATCGGAGGTTTAAGCCTTCTCCGTTCGGCAACAATCGCTTTATGTTTTCGAAGAAGCCCATTCAAGTGGTCCAGAAGCAAACGTCTCTGCTGCCCCCGTGCCCTCACAAATCCCGCTCCCACGACCAGCAAAACTCCGCCCACTGGCGTAATCAGAGGACTTGCCATCAATGCTGCGCCCATCAGCAAACAACGCGGGCCAGCCAGTTGCCCGAACCTCTCCATCCGCTCACCCCGTTCCGCACGGACCCCCTGTAAACCGCATACCGCCAAAGTGACCACTGGCACTCCATCGATGCAATCAAGCAATGATTCATTGGTCAGGGCGTGGGTCTCAATGAGTTTTTGCATCCCCTCGTTACTAAGCGGAGCAATCACGTAATCACCCCCGACTCCATTCCCAATTGCTTCCGTCAAACCGATCACTTCCAGATGAACCGCGAGCTCCTTCGGCACCACCACATCAACCTCCGGGTAGCGCTCAATTGCTTGGCGTGCATACCACACATGTTGAGTCGCCTTCAGTTGCAACAACGAGGCCACCTCCCCGTCAGGACCGATCACCTGGATGTCCCAACCCGGCTGTGAGGATACCCCGCTCGCCCTCAACATCGCTCCGACCGGGTATCCGGTTATCGACCACGTTGACCATGCCCCCGACAGTGTTCCCGCCAAAGGCGAGGGTCGCCGGTCCCCGGATGATCTCGATCCGCTCGACCCGGTAGGGCTCAATCGCGACCGCGTGGTCGTGGCTCCCGACCGACGCATCAATGACATCGAGCCCATTGGAAAGGACACGGATGCGGTCGTTCGAGTAACCCCGGATGACCGGTCGGCTCGCCCCCGGAAAATACTGCGTGCTCGCCACGCCGGGCAAACCCGCGAGGGTCTCCCCGATCGACGCCGTCAGGCGCTGGCCCAAGCCACTTCCGCTCAATACCTCCGCCGGTTGCGCAAAGTCCTCCGCCGTCCGCAGCATGAGCGACGCCGTCACCCGGAACTCATCCAGCTCCACGACCTCTTCCGCGACCAATCCAGCACCGCCCAAAAGGCCGCAGCCGAAGAGAAAGACCCTCTTTTCAAATCCGCTAGTTTGAATCATCAAAACATTGGGTTTTAATAATCCCTGTTTGGTCAAGCGTTGAATCAAAAAACTCTCCCGGCAGGCAAAATGATTGAATAGCCGGAAACAATCCGGACCTTTCGGGGATTCAGCGGACGCACTTCATCTTCGACAGTGGGTGGCGAAGGATTGAGCGGGCTGAAGTTTGCCCTGTTCAGTGATTATGGCAAACCGAGGGCGGCCAAGAGCGTTTCAGGTGGCGAAGGCGTTATCCCTGAACACGGGGGTTGCCCTCCATTTAGTCCCCGTTATGCTTGGTCCTCCCCGCCTTTCCGGCAACGGGATAGGTGTTGCCATGCTACAGCGTAGCGAAACAATCGGTCAAGTTGATGTTGCGGATGCACCAATCGCCCAACCCCCTCCGCCTTATCCTTTTCCCCCGATGAATTCCCTTTTTTTGCGCAGTCTCAACCGCATTTTCTCCTCCTCTTGCATCGCATTGGCAGTGTTGATTGCCCTGCCTGGATTTACCAGCGGCGACCTGCGAGGCGTTGGAATAGACGCTTTTGATCAGCCAGCCGTGCTCGCCCCTTCGGCCAATGCCTTTGTCGCTCATAGTGGTGGACCCGGCACCGGAGATCCCGCGTCGCCCCTATCCGGAAGCATACAGTGGAAAAACCTCGACCTGCGCGGGATGGGGTTCGTCACCGGCATTCTCACTCACCCCGTCACCGGCGAAATTTATACCCGCACCGACGTCGGTGGGATTTTTCGCTGGGATCCTTCCGCCGTCCGTTGGATCGCGCTGCTCGACGACTTTGGCAACACCATCGCCGACACCCGCAATGTTGAAAGCTTCGCTCTTGATCCCGCGAATCCAAACCGGATCTTTGTCGCTTACGGTGCCTACGTGGAGGCCAGCACGGGTGACCACGGCATCCTGCGCTCCGATGACAAGGGCCTCACCTGGGTCGTGACCAACTTTCCCGGTAACGTCCGCATGGGAGGGAATAGCCAATGGCGGCACGCTGGCGAACGCCTCGCGGTCGATCCCGCCAACAGCAACGTCGTCTATTTTGGCTCACGGCAGAATGGTCTCTGGCGCAGTCTTGACGGGGGCATGAACTGGAGCCAGATCGCAGGCGTGCCGACAGGCGGGAACAACGGTGCGACCCGCAACGGACTGCCGGTCAACGGCGGCATCACTTTCGTCACCATCAGCCCTGCGGCGACCACTGCGGAGGACGGTCCGCTCCGCTCCGCGACCGTCTACATCGGCATTATGGAGGTCGGTGTTTACCGGAGCACCGACGGGGGCAACACCTTTGCGCTCTTGGGAACTCAGCCCGCCTCCAACGCAACCCCCCTCCAAGGTAAGCTTGCCTCCGACGAAACGCTTTATGTTACGCTCAACAACGCCGTCTGGCGCTGGCGCTCAGGTGTGTGGACGGTCATCACACCGCCGGTCCCCGGTTTCACCTACTCTGCCCGCCAGTGGGCTGCCGTAGCCATTGATCCCACCGATCCTAACCGGCTTGCGATCAATGACTTTAACAACACCCCGCGCGATCTTTTCGTCTCCGCCGACGCCGGTGCCACCTGGATCATCTATACGACCGATCCGGCCTACGCCTTTCCCCCCGGGCGCCACCGGGCGGTATCCTTCAAAATCCCGGCCTGGATTCGGGAGGCTGATCAGGCCTTCACTTACTCCGGTGCCATAACCTTCGCACCGGGCAATCCCGACCAAATCTGGCTGACCACCGGTTATGCGGTCTACGTCTACGAGAGCCTCTCCGTATCGCCCGTGATCGCCAACGCCTTCGATTTCATGGCGGGTCTTGAGGAACTTGTCGGCACACGGGTGCTGCCGCTTCCCGCTTCCGCAGGCGGAGGCGTGGTCGCCGGGGTCATGGACAAGGGGGGCTTTGTCATCCGGGATCCCGAGGCAATACCCGCAAGCCATTTCGGTAGCGCGGCGATCGCCAACTCCACTGGCATCGGCATCAGTGCGCAAACCAACACGATCGTCCTGTCCCTGGCCTCCGGAAGTTTTTCCCAGGGCGAAGTCATCGCCTCCGACGATGGCGGACAGACTTGGCGGACCCTTTCCAAGCCCTTTGCCACCCATCCGCCCTCCGGCTACGGGATGACCCTCGGTGGCGACATTGCCGTCTCCGCGACCGATCCAAACACCATTGTTTGGATACCCCTCAACCCAAGCTGGTATCCAAACCAGCATCCGCCGGTGCATTCGACCGATGGCGGGGCCACCTGGAGCACCGTCGCGGGTCTGCCCGACTCCTTTAACGGCGTGAGCAATCCCTATTTCGGTGCCAACAACGTGCTCGCCGCCGATACCGTCAACGGCTCCGTTTTCTACGCCTACCACGAGAACCTTTCCACCTTCGCCGGCTCCATCTACCGCAGCACCGATGGCGGGGCAACATGGAGCGTGCGCAACAACGGCGGTCTCCCCGGATACTGGCGCAGCATCCTGCAGGCCCGACCCGGCACAGAGGGGGAACTCTGGTATTCCAACACCGTCTCCACCCTACGCCGCAGCACCGATGGCGGCGCAACCTTCGCCATCAACCCCGGGTGGACCACGGTCAGCGCCTTTGGCTTCGGAGCGCCGCACCCCGGGGAAAGCAAAAATACGATTTATGCTCTCGGCACGCGCGATGGCCTGCACGGCCTCTATTACTCCGTCGACGACGGCCTCACCTGGACACGCCCCACAGGCCTCGGGCCAGCACCGCTCAACATGATGTCGAGCGTGAGCGGAGACCTGTCCCTGCCCGGTCGTATCTACGCCGCCAGCACCGGACGCGGTCTGTTTTATGTGGACCTCTTCGGTGTTGCTTCGCTTTCGGGCTACGATGCGTGGGCTCTGGAGGCTTTTCCCGAGGGAACCAGTGAGGAGGCTCGCGGCCCATTCTTCGATTTTGATGGAGACGGACTCGTTAACATTATCGAATACGCTCTCGGGACCGATCCATCTGAAGCGAGCAGGCACCCCGGTGTGGAAATCGTTCAAATCGAAGGTGGCGCTTATCTCCAACTCCAGTGGACCCGACCAAACGACCGCAGCGGGATCACCCTGTATGGCGAGGTTTCGGCAGACCTTTCACCCGATTCCTGGACATCCGATGCCATGGCCGTAAGCGTGGTCATCACTCAGGCTGGACCGGAAGAGGAAACCGTGACGATCCGCGATCTCACACCTATCAGTGCCTCCACTCCTCGCTTTTTGCGGCTGCGCGTCGGCCTCGGCACCGACGAGGAAGCAACCTTCTTTCCCTGAACACTAGCCGGGGCCAGCAGGAAGCTTAAACAGAAGATGACGTTTTCATTGATTGCGCATTGCTCGGAAAGCGGGCAATTTGGCGTCGCCGCCACGACGGCGGTCCCGGCGGTGGGGAAATTGGTGACCCATGCGGCTCCCGGTTGGGGGGCGGTGGCCACGCAAGCCCGCGTGAATCCATACCTCGGGATTGATGGAATGGCATTGCTGAGGAAGGGACTGACGGCTGCGGACGTTGTGCGAGAACTGGTGCAGAGCGATCCGCACCCGGAACGGCGTCAGTTCGCGGTGCTGGACCGTGGCGGCACGACCGGGGCGTGGACGGGAAAAGACTGCCTTCACTGGGCGGGGCACAGGACCCGCCGGCACTTCAGTTTGCAGGGAAACCGGCTCGCCGGGCCCCATGTTCTCACTGCCATGGAGGAGGCCTTTCAGGACTTTTGCGGAGAGCCGCTCGCGCGCCGTTTGATCGAAGCCCTGGAGGCCGGCGAGGGCGCGGGGGGTGACCTCAAGGGGACCGTCTCGGCCACCATCTATATCGTTGATACGGAGGAGTATCCGCTCTGGGATATCCGCGTCGACGATCATCCGGAGCCTATTAGCGAACTGCACCGGTTGCACGATGTCTTTGCCAAAGAGGTTGTCCCCCATATCCGGCTGATGCCAACGCGGCGCGATCCTGCCGGGCGGCTTTGCGATATGGATGTCTGACCGCAAAAATTTCGCCCTGATTTATCTTGGGACCTGGCCCCGGCCGGTCACGCGCCTACCCTGCTGAATGCCCACCGTGTTTGCGCGCCACGGTCGGACGGCAAGCGCATTTGACAGCGCAAGAACGTTCCCGTGATGAGCCTTGATGCAGGGCCTTGGACCCAATCGCCGGAAGGTGGGCCGATTTTCCGGTGAAAATCGCCAGCGGCCCCTTCGGTCCCGCTAAAATCGACCGCAGGCCAACAGACTCCAGGCTACGAACTATGGACTATGGAGATTCCGTCACCCGGAGGGCGAGGAACTGTTTGACGCCCGCACTCATCGGGACATCCGGGCGCACGGTCACGGTGGCAAAGCCGGGAGCGGGTGTATCGTTCACCACGTCAAGAACGACGATCGAGGCGGCACTCCAGGTGTCGTCAAGGTCGCTGCTCTGCACAACGGTGTAGGTCTCGCCGTCCTTTTCCACGGTTCCAAGGGCCGGAAGGACCGCGCGGGAGGGTTCGCGGGGATTGCCCCCGAAGGCGCGTTCGAGGCGGTTGGGAACACCGTCTTTGTCGAAATCGTAATGGTCGGCGGCATCGCCCGCGTTCTCTGTCGTGCCAAACCACTCCAGCCGCCAGCTTTCCGCTGGATCGTCTCCCAGTCGCACAAAATCCTTCGCATAGAGGTGCAGTTGGTCAGCGCGCGCCCAGCGCTCATTCAGCGGCCATTGGGCACGGATGCCGATCCCCCGGATATCCATTAGATCGGCTGGCGTGAGGACAATCCCTGCCCCCGTGGAGAGGTTTCCGATATTGTATTCCTGCCAGGCGGTGATCGACGGGATGGACCAGCGCTGCCGGTGCCAGGAGAACCTTGAGGCAATGTGGGCCTCGCTGGTCGTCCGTACCCAACGGCCGTCAGCGAGTTTGAGCAGGAGGGAGAAACGGATCGTCCCCTCCGTTTGAATGTCGATCTCGACGGCGGCGGAACTCGTGGACAGGTCCGCGCTGAAACCCTCCGTGTAGAAGACATTTTGAAAATTGATGCGTGTGCGCCCCGTCGTGGCCATTTCACCGATGGGATGGTGGGCGTTGCGGAGGGATCCTTCGGTTGCGCGCAGTGCCCAACCGCGGTCCTGGTTAACCACTTCCCAGTGGCCGATGGCGTTGACGGCCGGAAGCTCTCCACCGATGCGCGGCGCGAAGTCCTCGACGTAGAGGCGCACCCCGTCCTCCCATGTCGTGGCCGACACAAGGTCCGACGCGGTTCCAGCAATGCCGTTGGCCACGGGGACAAGCCGCCACGTATAGGTGCTCTCCGGGGCAAGGCCGGCAGCGGTGTAACCGCGGGTGTCCGCACTGATCGTGGCAACGGGCGAAAACTCCGTTTCACCCGGTCCCCGGCGTTCAATGACGATGCTGTCAGCCCCTGTTTCGGTCGGCAACCAGCGCAATTCAACCGCATCGAAAGAGGTCACGCGGGCAGTCAGGCCCCGCACGGGCAGGGGCACAGTGTGATCCAGTTCGAGCCCTTCGGCCGCCGCCCCGCGCAGCAGGGTGCCGCTTGCCCGGTCCAGCGCCACCGTCTTGTCGCCAAGGCGAACGACGGTTCCGGCAAGGCCGTGGTCGAGGACCTCCAGCGGGGGCGTTGTCTCCGGTTCCACACTCATGACGATGAAAAACTCCTCCGCCGCACCCGTTTTTTCAATGCTCAGGCGCTCGCCCGGCACGAGGGCAACGTTCGCATGCGCGGGGCTCAAGACCCACCCCTTGACCGTGCCTCCATTGGGCGCAACAAGGGTAAAGGTAGTAAAGCCCTGGTCCTCGCCGAGCGAGCTGACGATACCGAAGTCGGCCACGGGATTGCCGAGATTGGCATTCCACGTGTAGGTGTTTTCCTTAAAACCTAAAAAGAGCAGTTGAGGGCGTAAGCGGTCGCAGCCAACGGACTGTAGGCC
>JAFIGE010000203.1 GCA_020831585.1 Opitutales bacterium
ACCCACCCCCGGCCCCCGCAAGGTGACCCGCTGATGGCTGTCGCCCAAAGTAGTCGGGCCGCTTCAGCGCCCGACCCCCGCGGCTGCCGCCCAACCGGACGCGCCGATCCCGCCCCGCGCGCCCTTTCCCTTTACCCCCGATTCCTTGCCCTCTCCGCCTGCCTTCTCGCGATGGCAGCCGGTCAGTTTGCTCAGGCTACCTGGCTGGAGCAGGACACCTTTGAGAGCTACCCCGCAGGCGCACCGCTGCGGCGTGCACTCGATATTTTCAACCATGCCAATGCCAACAATGACGGATTGGATCTCTCCGAAAGCTACGCGGCGGGTGCAGCACCGGAATTACCGTGGTCGCTGAGTGACAGCGGTATCATGGGCGAGGTGGCTTTTCACGGCACCGTGATCTATGTCAATCACGCCGCCGCCGGTGCCAACAACGGGACTTCATGGGCGGATGCCTTCATCAGCCTGCGCGACGCGCTAGCTGCCGCGCAGGCGGGTCAGGAAATCTGGGTGGCGGCGGGCACCTACTCGCCGTTTGTCAGCAACCGTGCCACCGACAGCTTCCTGCTGGTTTCAGAGATCTCCGTTTACGGAGGCTTCGTCGGCACGGAAACGGAACGTTCCGAGCGCGACTGGCTGGCCAATGAAACCATCCTCAGCGGCTTGCGTGCGGGCGAAGCCAACATGCGCCACATCGTCAACGCCACCGGCGCGGTCGATGCACGCCTCGACGGTTTGACCATCCGCGACGGCCATTCCGATGGCTCAGATCCCTACAGCGACGGCGTCGGCGCGGCGGTGTTCGTCGGACTCGGCGATGGCCGGTTGACCCTCGCCAATTGCCGTATCGTCGGCAATCTCGCCAACTGGGGCGGTGTTGTCTATTTTGACGCCAATGCGAATGATCCCAAGCTGCGCATCGAAAACACGGTCTTTGCAGACAACAGCATCGGCGAGCAATGGGCACGCGGCGTCCTGCAAATCCGTAGCAATGCAGCCCATGTGCGGATTGAAAGCAGTTTGTTGCAAAACAACTCCTCCGGCCTATTCTCCGAAGCGATGGAACTTCAAGTGCTGCGCACGCACTTCTATCGTCATGACGGCATCGCAGTGGATATCAACTATCACGGGGCTCGCAACGATTTTGTGAATTGCGTCTTTGATCAGAACGGCGGCGGGGCCATCCGCATGGTCAACAGTCAGCAGCTGCGCGTTGCCAACTGCGTCTTTACCGGCAATACCAATCCTATGGAATACGGCTCTGGCGCTGCCCTCAACATCAGCCAAGGCCGTTTTGAGGTGCACAACAGCACGTTCTTCAACAACAACGCCGACGAAGGCGCGGCCATCGCGTGGTCCTATGGTTGGGCGGGCAACGAGACCTCGCTGATTCACAACTCCATTTTCTGGGGGAACACCGGCAAAAATGTGATTTTGCTGGAACGCTATGCGGATGATCTCATGACCCTTGAACTGCGCAACAATTTGCTGCAGGGCGGAGCGGCGAACGTGGCGACATGGGCTGATCCAGTCGTGATGATCGAAAACCTCCTCGACACCGATCCGCTGTTTGTCGACGTTAACAACGTGACGGGGCCCGATGGCCTTTGGGCCACAGCAGACGATGGCTTGCGACTGCAAGCGAGCAGTCCAGCAGCCAATGGCGGCTTGGCTGGACTCCTACCCAGCGATTGGCTGGACCTGAATGCCAACGGCAACCTCAGCGAAAGCCTGCCCAGCGATCTGCTGGGTGCAGCCCGCGTTCAGGATGATCACCCTTGCCTCGGTGCCTATGAAACCCTTGCGCAGGGGCAACCCGCTCCCGACGCCTACGCCGACTGGGCCGCCGCCAACAACATTAGCGGGGGCCCCACCGACGAAACCGGTGGCGTCGCCAACCTTATCCGCTATGCCCTCGGCGGCGACGCCACCACGCCGATGGGCACGCTGCTGCCGCAGTTCGATTTGCAACCAACCGCCGACGGTCTCAATCTGTCCCTCACCTTCCACCGCATCGACGACCCACTGGTCACCTATGCCGTTTGGTTCAGCGAGGATCTCAGCAATTGGGGCAGCGGCCCCATCTGGCAAGGCACCGGCGCGCACGAGGATGAGCCCGGGGCCTTTGCAGTCGGGGTCACCGTTCCCACCCCCGGCGACCGCAGCTTCCTGCGACTGGAGGTCACGCGTCCGGAGTGATTTTTTTAATCCCCTTCCATCACAGACAACCCCCGTTCAGATTCATGAGGAACTCACCTCCGAAAACCGCTCTTTTCCCTTCGTTGCAAAGGCAACTGGCGGCCTTTGCCATTGCCGCTTTGGCTCCCATACCCTGCCTTTCAGCCGATGTCCTTGACTGGAATCCCTCCGGGGGCGGCAGTCCGTTGGGCGGTGCCGGTGTCTGGAACCTTACCGATGCGCACTGGTGGAATGGCTCTGCCAACAGCGTTTGGCCCAACAGCGGCGACGGGCAGGCCCGTTTCTCCGGCGCGGCAGGAACCGTCAGTGTGCAAGCCAGCGTGAAGGTTGCCGGCTTGGAAGTCGTGCCCGGCGGACCCCTCCTTTATCTGGATCAAGGCAATACGGCCAGCAACTGGCGCATCGAGTCGACTGGCGATATCCTCGGCGGCGGTTCCATCCGTTTTCATTCCGGTGTCTTGAGCGGAACGCTTCGCTATAATGATGCCTTGATGAATAACGGACTGCGCTTCACCGGAGGCTCACCCATTCAGCTGCAGGCCGACTTCCGTGGACTGAACGACAACAGCTCCAGCGTCATCACGGTCATGGGTGCCGGTACTGAGGTTACCTTCAACGGATTTTGGCAAGGCGATGGCGGCAACATGTTCCCGCATATTTTCCTGCGCGATGGCGGGCGTTTCATTATCGGCGAAGATGCCCATCTGGATTTTGTCAATAATGCCTATTTCACCCGGCAGTTGTGGATTTCCGGTGATGGACAGGGTGCGGTTGAGTTTGCCGAAGGCTTCATCGCCGACCGCTCCGGGGGCGGAACCGTGCCCGATGGCATCGGCTCCATCCGCTTGAACAATGCCACCGTCATCACCCACCACAGCCAAAATATACCGGTCAATTTCCGCCCCCGTCCCGGTGATGAGCCGCAAACGAACGGACACTTTGTGTTTGAAACCAACCCGGGCTCCCGCTGGATCGTGCGCACCCATCCGCAAACCTACGCAGGCGGGGTATGGTTCTACGCCGACGGCAGCATTGAAACCGAGCAAGACCTGACTCATACCGGCGTGCGCGAGGATGACACCGTTTCCAGTTGGCCCTACCGTGCCAGCAATGGATTCCAGACCCTTGCCGAAGACTTGGTCATCACCAAGGAGGGTCCGGCAAGTCTTATCCTTGCCGGCGAGCAAGCTTACCGTCCCGGCACCATTCTGCGAATCAACGAGGGTGCCCTGGTCTTTGCCACCGACCCTGCCGCAGGCTCTTTCCTCAATATGCACTGGCATCCGGTCGCCCAGGCGGGACCCGACTTGAACGTGGAAGTCCGCTGGACGAACCGTGATGGCATTACGCGTCCGTATTCCAATTTCAACGCCGGGCGCGCCGAATTCACCGCTGCCTTTTCCCACCTCAACTCCATCGATAATCATGAGGGCTATGTGGTCGTCGCGGGCGAAGTTGTGGTGGAGCAAAACTTCACGCAAAACCATCAGGAGTTCATCGGCGAAAGAGCCCGCCCCAATCGCATCCTCAATCCCGAGGCCGGCTACCTGGTGTTTCGTCTGGGAGCCTCCGAATCCGTGGTGCTGGACGTCAAGGGCACCGCAAGCTTGGGCGGATTCCTGCAAATCGAGCGCGAACCCAATTTCCTACCCGCACAAGGAACCCGGTTTGACCTCATTCTACATGGCGATCGGGTAGGGCAGTTTGCGGCGTTGAACGACTTCTCCGACCTCGGTGTGCAGGTCGAATATCTGGCTGATCGGGTACGCATCACCACCACCCGCGAGGCGGGCCGCACCGGCGTCGTTGTCGATGAGGACTTCACCACCGGTCAATTCAGCAATCCCGATTGGAGGCTCCTCAACAATCCCAGCCAAGTGGGATTTTTCGCCCCGCACATTGAGCGCCCCGGTATTCCGATGGCCCTCGTGCACCGCCTTTTTCACACGACCTTCACATGGGGCGTCGCTTTTCTCGATACCCCCACTTTCCGCATCGGTCCGGACGAGGTGCTGGTGCAAAAGATGACCACCTACTCAGATGCCGCCCGGACCAATCACAACTCCTATAAGATTGAAATCGCGGCCTTACACAAAGACACCCACGCGCCCTTTGGTCACAATCGCAGCGCTGAACTGAGCCGCAACCACGGAACCAACGCCGGGGATCAATGGCAACTGGTTCCAAGCCTATACAATGATGAAACCCGTGTGGCCTTTGCCCACCACCCGGGTGCCTCCAATGCAACAACCCTGCTCAGTTCCAACAATTCAATGGCTGTGTTCCGCCCCGCAGGCAACGGCTCCACCACCCGCGTCGAAGCATTCGGCCCCAATCAAAGAAACGCCAATCTAAGTCTTGCCCAGCCTTTGGAACATTGGAACACCCTGCAAATTTCCATGCCAATGCAATGGAATGCCAGCAACACCGTGCTGGCCTCGGGGGTCCCGGCTGAGGAGGCACAAATGGGCATGTCCTTTGTCCATGTCGGCATTACCCATCGCACCGATGCCAATATCGACTATGTCACCGATGCCGCCGACTTCATCATCTGGAACAGTTTCAACGGCCAAAGCGGAACCCACCTGCAAACAGGGGACTTCACCAACAGCGGCACCACCGGACTGGCCGATCTGGCCCTGCTTTTCGATCACCTCGGCAGCGTTCACGACCCGGATTTCAACCGCTCCCTGCGCTACGAAACGCTCACTTTGCCGGGCAGCGGTACACCACCCGCCTTCATCTACGACCGTAGCGACGGCAGCATGCGCATCGTGCCAAACGACACGGCTATTTCCGCATGGCAAATCCCTGCTCCCCCCGCACAATCTGTCAGCGTGCCCACCGGGCAGGATTGGTGGACCGGTCATGTGGCCGGCAAGCAGCAATGGGTGCACCGCGACCTCACCGGAGTCAGTGATGATCTCATCATCGCCTTTTTCCCAGCCGGTTTGAATGAGGAAGATTTTGGTGACGTATTCTTCGGCTATGTCGGCGGAGGCGGCGGATATGTGCCCGTCACCCTAATCGGGGAGGCACCCGCAGGCTTCGCCGCATGGGCCGCAGGCAAGGGGCTCACCGGCCCCGACGCCGTACCCGACGCCGACCCCGACGGGGATGGCATCCCCAACATCATGGAGTATTTCCTGTCCGGTGATCCAACAATCCCATCCTCCGCCACCCTGCCCACAACAGAAGTGATCGATGGACGCCTGACCATGTCCCTCACCCCTGTCGAAAGTATCAGCGATGTCGACTTCGTCATTGAAGTCAGCAGCGACCTGCAAACCTGGCAGCACGGCCCCGGCATCACCGAGCAGGTCTCCTACCAGCCCGGCGCAACCATGGTCGTTCGCGACCTCACCCCGACAACCCCGGAAAACCCGCGCTTCATACGATTGCGCGTGCAACTCATTGAGAACCCTTAGCCGCTCCACTACTCACCCCAATAAAACCGCTCCCAGTCGATCCTCCAGCCTTTTTCACGAACCCGATCATCCTTTCTCCCGAATCCTCCGCCGCTGAAAACCGCCGCATCCTGCAGAACGCGATCGATACAACCGCCGCCTCCGGCGGGGGCGTGGTCGCGGTTCCGCCCGGGTGCTACCGTACGGGTGGGCTTCAGCTCCGCACCGGTGTGACGTTTCGCCTGAGCGAAGGGGCGACTCTCCTGGGGTCCGATCGCGTGGAGGACTACGACACGCATTTCATCGAGCACTTTTCCACGCCCGGCGGCTCCCGCGTCTACATGGCGTTGATCTACGCGGAAGACTGCGAGCGTATCGCCATCGAGGGACCGGGCACAATAGACGGTCAGGGAGGGGCCGAGGCCTGGCGCAGCTATGCCATCCCGGGAGGCAAGGGCGCATGGCACAAGCCGTCGCGGCCCTGGGGTATCCGCCTGTGGAAGTGCCGGGATGTGCGCCTCGAAGGCTACCGCCTCCAGTCCACCGCCGAATGGGGCCACCACCTCTGCGATTGTGAGCGCCTCACCGTGCGCGGCCTCGACATCTTCAACCATGCCAACGCCAACAATGACGGCCTCGACCTCGACGGTTGCCGCGACGTGCTTATCGAAGACTGCCGCATCGATGCCGACGACGACGCCTTCTGCGTCAAATCCACCGGCTTCCGCGTCAACCGCAACATCCACATGCGCCGCTGCACGCTGGCGAGCCGTTGCCGGGTTATTCACATCGGGTCCGAAAGCAGTGGCCTTTGCGAAAACATTCTCATCGAAAAGTGTAGCATCGTTCCCTCGCGCGCCCGGCACAAAATCGACCCCGAACGCGATGATAACGCCGCCAGTGCGATTGCCATCGAGAGCCAGGAGGGCTCGGTCATGCGCGACTTCTGTTTCCGCGACCTCACCATCCAAGGCTGCCAGACGGCGTTTTTCACCTATCTCAACCTGATCAGTCCGCACCGTCCCAAGTATGCCGGGCACGAACTGACGGTGGGGCGCATTCGCGGTCTTCGCTACGAGCGCGTGCAAGCCACGCTCTCCTCTGCCGTGGCGAGCAGCTTCACCGCCCATCCCGGTGCGCCGCCGATCGAGGATCTCCTTTTCCACGGCATCGATCTATCCGTCCCCGGCAGTCCCGGCGAGCATGACCCCGCCGTGCCGGAGTTGCAGGTCGCCTGGCACGCCCGCGCCTTTGGACAGGATTTGCCCGCCCGCGGCCTTTACTTCCGCCACACCAAGGGCGTGACCCTGCGCACCGTGCGTGTAAGCAGCCGCTCCCCCGACCCCCGTCCGGATATCTTCTGGGCCTGAAAAACCCACAAAAGACTTGCCCAAAATGCCCCGTAAAAAGTACAAATAGACTTTTATGCAATGTTCTGAACATTTGCATTGACATCTCTAGTCCTGCCGTTGGGATGGCGGGATGAGCTTGGGCAGGAAGTATTGTCGGCGACTGCGGTATCCACGGTTGGCGTGCCACCACCTTATTTCGCGGGTGGTGCAGAAAAGGCGGCTGATGGATGAGGAGGCGATGGAGGCGATGCGGCATATTATGCGCTCGC
>JAFIGE010000204.1 GCA_020831585.1 Opitutales bacterium
CAGAACTCAATGACCGCGTTCAAAGTGCCATTCCTAAAGCCGACAGGCTGCTAGATCTCTCACAAACAGAGATTCTTTCGGTTTCGCTTTGGCCGGGTGTTCGTTTGCTCTGGCGCTCAAGCGCTTTCGGTACCATTGGTTGAACAATGAGTGATCGCGGAGCTTTTTTTGAGAGTGTCAGCAAGTATTTCGACGCTGCCCTGCCCTACACGGACATGGACGCGGGTCTGATCGAGCAGGTGCGTTCCTGCAACGCGGTCTACCGAATGCGGTTTCCGGTCAAGGATGACGAGGGGCGAATCAAGGTGGTGGAAGCCTTCCGGGCCGAACACAGCTTTCACCGCCTTCCGACAAAGGGCGGGATCCGCTTCAGCCGCCACGTCGATATCAACGAAACGATCGCCCTTGCCGCCCTCATGACCTTCAAGTGCGCCATCGTGGGTGTGCCATTCGGGGGGGGCAAGGGGGGCGTGGTGATCGATCCTGCGACCGCCAGCGTGGGGTTTCGCGAGCGCGTGATTCGGCGCTACACGGCTGAGCTCATCCGCAAAAACTTCATCGGGCCCGATATCGATGTGCCCGCTCCCGACTATGGCACGGGCGAGCAGGAGATGGGTTGGATCGCCGATACCTACAAGAATCTCAAAATGAACACGGCCGATGTCTATGCCTGCGTGACCGGTAAACCGTTGGGTATGCAGGGTATTCCGGGGCGCACGAGCGCCACGGGCCTCGGTGTCTATTTCGGTGTGCGCATAGCCCTCGACGATGCCGAAGACACCCGGGCGCACGGCCTTGAGCCGGGAATCGCGGGCAAGCGGGTCATTGTCCAGGGGCTCGGCAATGTGGGCTACCACGCCGCTCAATTCATGCAAGCGGACGGACAGGCAATCATCGTCGGGATCGCCGAACGCGAGGGCGGGATCTACGCCAAAGACGGGCTCGACGTGGAGGCCGTGCTCGAACACCGCCGCGTAACGGGCTCCATTTTGCACTTTCCCGGAGCAGAAAACATCGCCGACTCCCGCAAGCTCCTGGAGTATCCCTGTGATGTCCTCGTGCCGGCCGCCCTCGAAAACCAAATCACCGCCGAAAACGCACCCCGCATCCAGGCGAAGGTCATCGCCGAGGCGGCCAATGGCCCGGTCGACTACGAGGCCGAGGAGATTCTTCAGGCGCGCGGCATTTTCATTATCCCCGACATCTATCTGAATGCCGGCGGAGTGACCGTCTCCTACTTTGAGTGGCTCAAAAATAAAGCCGGGGTCAGCTTCGACCGTATGATGTCGCGCCACGAAGAGATGGTGAAACGCGAACTCGTGGAGCGCATGGAAGAGCTCACGGGCCAAACCCTCGACCTCGAAATCAAGCAGCGCCTCATCCGTGGACCGGGCGAACTCGAACTCGTGCAGGCGGCCTTGGAGCAAACGATGACCTACGCCTACCAGCGCATCCACCGCCTGTGGAAGGCGCGTAACCTGCCCTCCCTGCGCACCGCCGCGTTTCTCATGGCCATCGAACGGGTGGGCGAAAGCTACCGCCAGCACGGCATTTTCCCCTGAACGGGACGCCCCGCGCCGTCGCGCGCGAAATCCAATTCATCGTCCCGCCATTCGCCCGGATCACTGCGCCGGGCGCACGCTACCGGACCCGGAGACCCGGCTATCCACCGTGGGCGTTCCGCGGTAGGTGAGCCGACCCGAACCCGAGATCCGGGCGTCCAGTGATTCCAAGGCCCACACCTCGGCCCTTCCCGATCCGGAGATCCGCGCCGTCACCACTGCCGCCTCAATCGCCCCAAGGTCCGCCCGGCCCGAGCCCGAGATCCGCACATCCACCCCCGCCGGGGCGGTCCCCGTCAACTGTACCCGCCCCGAACCGGACACACTCGTGGAGACAGACTGCGCCTCGACTGCCCCCTCGATCCGACCGCTCCCCGAAACCGACGCCGAAACGCGCTCCCCGCGCAGAGGACTGGCGGCGACAAATCGACCGCTCCCCGAAACGGCCACCGTGTCCACCTGCGGGCTGATGACGGTAACCTCCATCGCACCGGACGGCTGAACAGCCCGCCGGAACCACCCTTGGCTCTGAAGCTGCAACCGCAACGTGCCCCGCGATATGTTGGCCTGCACCCGCTCCCGCGCCGCCTCGCTCCCTCGCACGATCACGCGGGCGGGCAACCCCTCCTCAAAAGTCACGCGAAAGGGCCCCTCCAAGGACACTGCACGGAACTCGCCGAGGTCCAACTCAAGCGCCTCACCGGTCGAGCCCAAGGCGCTCGGAACCGGTTTGAGGAGGGCTGCGCCAAAGAAAAAGACCGCAAGCCAAACCTGGCCGCCAAAGAGAAAACGAAGAGAAAAACCGGATGATGTGTTCATAGTGGATGGGTTTTAGATAGTGAGATTTGTAGAACGAACCATCTCCTCTAAACGGGAACCATGCCAAACAGGATCGAAAAACCAATAAGCTATTGATATTCAGCGAAATAAAAATATCGATCCCCGGCGATACCGGCGCAAAACCCCAAAATCCGGCAAAATTCGCCATGAAAGGCTACGCAGTTTGCCCGCAGCCTGCCCGGTATCCGGCGACAAAAAGCCCGGAAATCCCGACCCCTTCTGCTTGCGCCAAAGGGAAGCGCCCCCTACCCTTATTGTCTATGTCAAAGAAGAAAGCCTCTCTTAAGAAAAACGCTTCGCTCCCCGCCGTCGTGGCGGCGCTCCGCCAAGTCGTGGCGGACAGCTATGCCGTGCTCGGTCAGACTCATCTGTGCCACTGGAATGTGCGCGGCCCCTCTTTTTTCTCCCTGCACACGGCTTTCGAAGCGCAATACACCGAACTCTTCACGGCCATTGATGAGATTGCCGAGCGCATCCGGGCTCTTGGCTACTTGGCCCCCGGCGGCCTCCAGAATCTCGCCAAGATGGCCGGGATGCCTGAAATCGCCGAGGATGCGGGGGCCAAGGAGATGGTCACCCACCTGATCACCTTGAACGAAAACCTTGTCAAAGACCTTGGCAAGGCGCGCGACATTTCCGGCAATGAAGGCGACGATCAAACCCAGGACCTCATGATCGCCCGCATTCAGGTGCACGAAAAGACCATCTGGATGCTCCGCAGCTACCTCGGATAATCAACGCCGCTTGGTCCAGGCGTCGGAACTGAAGAGCTGGCGTCCATCGGCCGGATCATCGGTCGCGGACGACGTCCCCTTAAGTTCCGCCCATTCCGCCCATTTCGTCGGCCTCAGGCGCAGACCCAGACGCCCGGCCAAGGAGACCGCGAAAGCTTGGAAGAACACCGTTCGGATTTCCTCCCCGGCCTCGCCAAAAGCAGATCCGGGCCGGATACTGCCCTGAACCAATACGCCCTCGCGACCCCGTTTCATGGCCGCTCCGGCGACCTTGGACCCGCTCCCGGCCAGCACGACGTCGTCAGCAACCGGTTCCTCGAAGCAGACCGAGACGGTTGAGGGCGCAAGCACGGCACCGCATAGACGCGGGCAAGGAGCCAGCGTGACCGCAGCCCCTCCGAGATCGCGAATGATCCCGGCGAGGCACTGATGGATCTCCCGGTAAATCTCCACCGGCGCGGCGCGGGCCAAATCCAAATCAGCGGACAAAGCGAGCGCATACGTCCAGTCGCCCCGATGATCCACCACCCCTCCGCCGGTTGGTCGGCGCACCAGCCGGGGGGTTCCGGTCCCTTCTCCATGCAGCGTCCTTACATCAGCAAACCGCTGGCTGAGACCGAAGGAGATGGTCGGCTCGCTCCACCCGTATGCGCGGAACGCAGCCCCGCCGGGCGCACAAGCCCGGAGCATAGCGAGGTCGGTGGCCATGTTGCCCGGACCGGTATCGATCAAGTCGGGCAAGCGGGCAAGAGTGGGTTCAGTTTGTTCCGGCATAGGCGCTGAATTTCCCTTGTAAGGGCAATCCTCCCTTGTCCTAATAGCAACCCAATCCATGGAATACAGCGAGCTTTTGCGGGATGCCTGCCGGCAACTACCCGTCTATCTGCCGGGCAAGCCCATCGAACTCGTCGCGCGCGAATCGGGCCTCGACCCTGCCGCGATCGTCAAACTGGCCTCCAACGAAAACCCGCTCGGCATGGGAGCCAAAGCGGCGGCGGCGGCCCGCCAGGCCATCGCGGAAAGCGGCCTTTACCCCGACAACAGCGGATATCGGCTGACCCAGGCGCTCTCGCGGGTGCACGGCCTTGATCCCTCGCAGTTTGTTCTCGCGGCGGGATCCAACGAGATCTTTTACCGGCTTTGCGACCTCTTTGTGGAGCCGGGTTGCGAGGTGATCTTTGGCGCACAGGCGTTCATTTCCTACCGCATCGCCACGGCCATCGCAGGCGGCACCCCTGTTGCCGTGCCCATGCCCGGTTTCACGCACGATCTGGAAGCTATGCGGGCTGCCATCACCCCGCGCACCCGCCTGATTTTCCTGCCCAACCCCAACAACCCGACGGGCACCGCCCTGCCCCGCGCGGACGTCGAAGCCTTCGCTCGCGACCTACCCGGGCACGTGATTTTCTGCTACGACGAAGCCTACGCCGAATACCAATCCGCACCCGCCGATCTCCGCCCCCACATCGCCGCCGGGGCGAAAGTGGTGTGCACGCGCACCTTCTCGAAGATCCACGGACTGGCGGGATGGCGCATCGGTTATGGGTATGCGGGCAAAGAACTCGCCGCGCTCCTCAATGCCGTGCGGCCGCCTTTCAACACGGGCAATGTCGCCCAGGCGGCCGCGCTCGCCGCGTTGGACGACGACGCCTTCGTCCAGGAAAGCCGCCGCGTCAATGCCGCCGGACAACGCCAACTGCAGGAGGGCCTCGCCGCTCTCGGCATCGAGCACATTCCGAGCGAAGCCAACTTCATCCTCGCCGCGTTTCCGGATGCCGCGGCGGCCGCTGCCGCCCTCCAGGCGCGCGGCGTGATCGTTCGCCCCGTGGCCAATTACGGGCTGCCCGGCCACTTGCGGATCTCGGTTGGCACGGAGAGCCAAAACAGCCGCTTCCTCGACGTCCTCGCTTCCATCCTTGTTTCCAAGAAACCACCCGTCTGAAGCAAGGGTGTGACCGGCTCTATTTCCGATCCGAACCGCTCTCGCCGCCCACTCTCTTACTTTGAACTCAATCCTTCAGGAACTCGGCCCGCCCCTGATCAGCATCCTCCTCTTTCTGGGGCTGAACGGCCTTTTCGTGGCCGGCGAGGTGAGTCTCCTCAAACTGCGCTTCAGCCATTTTAACCCTGAACTGCTGGAACGCTTGCGCGGAGAACGCCCCCTCCGCGCTCTCCTCGATGCGCCCGACTGGGCCATCCGCGTGATGCGCCTTGGCACCGTCCTATCGATCCTCGGCTACGCCCTCAGTATCATACCGCTCATCGAAAAGGGACTCGATGGGCTGGAAGCCGCTTTGTTTGGGGGGGAAACCGCTCTATCGCTGGTTGTCGCCTTTCTCATCGCCGTCACCTTGCATTACCTGGTCGCGGAATGGGTGGCCCGTCGCCTCGGGTTGCGCTTCCCCCGTGAGTGCCTGCGCCTCGCCGCCCTGCCCACCCGCCTGGTCGCCATCATCACAAGGCCCTTCATCGCCCCTCTCGAATGGTTGGGCAACCGCTTCTTCGCGCTTATGCCCACGAGCTCCGAAGCCGCCCCATCATTCGACCTCCTCGATATCGAAGCGCAAATTGAGTTGATGGGTGACGTCTCCGCCTCACGGACCTTTAGCGTCACCCAGCGCATCCTCAAAAACACCCTACGTCTACGCGAGCTAGTCGTGGCCGATGTCCTGCTGCCCCGCAATCAGGTGCGCTTCTTTAACCTCCGCGACCCCATCGAAGACAACCTCGCCATCGCCCGCGAGTCGGGGCACACCCGCTTCCCGCTTTGCGACGGTGACCTCGACCGCTGCCTCGGCCTTATCCACATCAAAGACCTCTTTCGCGCCAACCTCCCTCCCAACCGTATCGACCTCAAACGCCTCCGCCGCGACATCATCCGTGTCGACAGCGAGGAAACCCTCGAAGAAGCCCTCGCCAAACTCCTCGCCCACAAAATGCACATGGCGCTCGTCATCGACGAGTTTCGCGGGACCGAAGGCGTGCTCACCCTCGAGATCATCCTCGAACAGATGGTCGGGGAGATTCGCGACGAGTTCGACGCCGACGAAGAAGTCCTCATCCAAGCCTCCACCCCCGACTCCACCGACGCCCTTGTCTCCGGTCTCGCCCGTATCCACGAGCTCGGCGACCGTTTCGGCATCACACTGGAGCACGAGGAAGTCTCCACCCTCGGCGGGCTCATCACCACCGAACTTGGGCGCATTCCCGAAAAGGGCGAAGTCCTTGAAATCGAAGGCCTCCACATCGAAGTCACCGAAGTCGACGATACCCGCGTCATCGAAGCCCGCGTCCGCCGTCTCGACCAGCCCAAGGACCCCACCACCTGAATTTTCCGCAAAAGTAAGTTTCAGAAATTTATTTATCGACAGGTTCGCTGAATTGGTGAGATTGGCGAAATGGGAAAATACACGAGACGACCGGTTTTGGATGAGGAGGTGTGTGTGCACGTAATGTCACGGGTGGTGCAGAAGCGTTTCTTGATCGATGAACGGGGAATGGAGGAGATGCGGCGGATTTTGCGCACGCAGGGGGAGTTTGCAGGACTGGATGTGATCACGTTCTGCTTTCTCAAGAATCACTTTCATGTGCTGCTGCATGTGGACCCGGAAAGAGCCCGCACGGATGTGTCGGATGCGGAGCTGGTGCGACGGTTCCGCGCACTTTATGGAACAAAGCGCTCGCCCTCGGTGGGAGCGGATGCGGAGACACTGGAAGTTTTGCTGAAGCGGGATGACGGGCGCTCCGAGAGGGTCAGGGAGCAACTCAAGGCGCGGATGGGGGATGTGTCGGTGTTCATGCGCGAACTGAAGACGCGCTTCACCTTCTGGTACAACAAGCACTACCACACCGTGGGCACCTTCTGGGCGGAACGCTACCGCAGCGTGCTGGTGGAGCCAGGCTCGGGAGCGCTGCGGACAGTGGCGGCCTACATCGATCTGAATGCGGTGCGGGCCGGATTGGCGGAGACTCCGCAGACCTACCGCTATTGCGGATTGGGAGAGGCCACCCAGGGCCGCCCGGACGCACGGGCGGCCTACCGCTGGTTGGTGCGAAGAAGAGAAGGTCGCGGCCATTGGGAGTGGGC
>JAFIGE010000026.1 GCA_020831585.1 Opitutales bacterium
GCGCGGATGCGTGGGGTGTTGTCGAGGGCGCGCGGTGGTCGCTCGCTGAAGCTTCGCGCTACGAAAAGAGCACGGCGGGTGCGTCCCGTAGGCTGAAGCTTTAGCGAGGCCGGGTTGGATGCGGCGCTCCCGAGGCCGCAAGGCGCTCTTGAAAGCGCACCTCTTGCAGGACGAGGCCGTAGCGGGTGCCGGGGGGGTGCACTTCAATGCGTTCGCCGTTCCACTCGGGCGCGAAGTTTCCCGAGTAGGCGATCCACAGGCTTTCGGAATCGGGGCGGAGAAACTTGGAGGGGATGTTCACAAAATAGGCCTGCTGGCCGAAGTTGCGGAGATAGCTTACCATCCGCCAAGGCCCCGTGAGCGCCTCCGCCTCCAGAAAGTAGGTGTGCATGTGCGAGCAGGTGTTGCCGCCGTCGGTCACGCAAAGGATGAAGCGTCTGTGTGCGGGCAGCCAGGTTGCGGTCACACAGCCCATGCGGCCTTTCCATTCGAGAAGCGGTCGGATTTCCCGAAAATCCCCCGACCAGCGCGGACGGGCCGCTTCGTCCTGCCCGGCGTAGAACTCGTAGGCGCCGGGATCGTTGATGGTTTCCGGCGTCGGGCGGACGCGCAGGAGATAAACCTGGTCAGCGGTGATCCAACTCAGGTGCCCGAAGCGGCTTCCGGGCTGGAGGGCGAGGTCGGAGCCTTGCGCGACCAGGTAGGCGAAGCCATCCGGCGAATGTTCCATATTCCGTCCGAAATCGACGAAATGGGGAGCGCCGATTTTGACAGGGTAGCCGCAGAGCCCGCACTCGCCGAAGAGCGGCCGGGCGGGTGTGTGCGGGGTGTCGACCCAGGTGCGCCCGTTGTCGCGGGAGATGCGGAAGCCGACCAAGGGTCCGAGGTGTGGCCAGTTGTAGAGCTGGCCGCCGTAGGGCGTCTCCGCGTAGGGGGAGAGGCAATACGTCCCGTAATACCACACGCCCTCGTGGTGCAGGCTTCCGCAAGGATACCGCCCGCCGTAGGGGTAGGGATCCGCCGCATGCAGACCAATGGGTTCAATGCGCAGGTTGAGGGGATCATCGCCGACGAGGCGGGCATGGCCGGTGGTGGCCCGCCGGGTGAGGAAACCGCCGGTGAATTGCGGATTGTCCACCGGTTCCCCTCCCTGCACAAAACCGGAGGACCAGGAGAAGAGGCCGTCCACGGCCCCATCGGTGAAGGGCGAGTAGAGCACGTCGTCCGCGCCCCAGGTGGGGTAGAAGGTGTCCCCGACCCGATAGTCGCTGCACCGGCCCATGAAGCGGATGCCGCGCCAGAGCGGGGACGGGGGAAAGGGGCAGTCTTCGGGAGTTTCCGAAGGCCAATCGAAGGGGGTGAAGGTGATCGCTGTCATGGAATATTGGATACGTTTGGGTTTGAGTTGGCTGCCTCAATCAACGGGGAAGCGGTCGAGCAGACCGGGGCCGATGAGTTCGGGGCCGCCGGCGCGGGCATGCCGCCAACCGGGAAAGCCCTCGCCCGTCGGCGGGTTGCATTTGTAGGCGGCGGTAGCGTGGGCGCTGCGGGCGAGCCATTCAAGGGCTTGGCGGGTGCATGCGTCGCGGCGGGTGGCGTGGCCGGGGTCGCTCCAGAGGTTCCGCCGCTCTTCCGGGTCTTCGTCGAGGTTGTAAAGCTCGCCGGGGGTGCCATCGAGATAGTGGACGAGTTTCCAGCCGTCGCGGCGGCGCATCATGAGTAGGTAGTTGTCTTCGCAATACACGGCTTCGCGGGGAGCGGGCGGCGGGTGGTCTCGGAGGCAGGGCAGGAGCGAGCGCCCCTCGAAGCGGGAGGGAAGGGGAAGACCGGCCATTTCGAGGAATGTCGGGGCAAGGTCGATGAGCGAGGCGAGTTCGCCGACAGTGGTCCCCGCCGCCGCGCCGCCGGGCGGCACAATGATGAGGGGCACGCGCACGGTGCCCTCGTGGAGAATCCATTTGTAGGAGAGGCGGTGGTCGCCGAGGTTGTCGCCGTGGTCGGAGCTGAAGACGATCCAGGTGTTGTCGAGCATACCGAGGTCGCGGGCTTCGTCGAGGAATCCGCCGATGAGTTCGTCGAGGTAGGAGACTTTGCCGTAGTAGTGCGCCCGCATCCGGCGGATATCTTCGAGGGTGGCCCCGGGCATGTTGATGCGCGACTCGGCCCCGCAGTTTGCAAAAAAGGCCTGGTGGGCGGCATGCTGGGGAGGCTTTTCCGAAAGATCGTCTTCCCACGCCACCGGGGGCGGCAGATCGTCGGCGCGCAGATAGGGTTGGGCCCACCGGGGCGGCGGATCGTAGGGCTCGTGGGGTCCGGGAAAACCGACTTCGAGAAACCAGGGCTGCGCCGGATCATCGCGCGTCTCCAGGTGATTGCGCAGCCAGGCCCGCGCGCTCTTGGCAACGAAAGCGTCGCTGTGGAGGTGTTCCTCATCCGTCCACGGAACCGCCTGGAACTTTTTCAGCCAGTCCGGGTCGGTCTCGTGGCGCATGTTCTCGCGCGTGCGTCCGTGGAAGGACAGGTAACGACCCCAATCGTCGTCACCATTTCCGCCCCATTTGGTCGTGCCGGAAGGGTTTTCGACAATCACGCGTTCGTGGAACCCCCCGCTCACATCGCGCGGTTGGAAATGCATTTTTCCGATACTCGCGCACCAGTAGCCGGCATCCGCGAGGTCTTCGACAAAGGTGCGGTGGTGGCCCCAGTTCTGAAAGGAATAGACGCCGGTGTTGTGGGCGAACATGCCCGTGAAGACGGCGGCCCGCGAGGGCACGCAGGTCGCACCCGCACAGTAGGTGCGGGTGAAGGCCGTGCCCCGCGCGGCGAGGGCGTCGAGGTGGGGTGTTTGCATCCACGGCGCGCCGAGGGCGCGGATGGTGTCGTGCCGCTGTTGGTCGGTGAAAATGAAGAGAATGTTGGGACGTTGCATGGCGCGGTTATTCGGGGTTGGTTCGCGTGGATTGGGGCGCGGGGGTGTGATTAAAACGGCGGGTTTGATCAAAAGTGGAAGCGGCATCTTGCCGCTATTTTATGTGGGAAGCGGCTGGAAGCCGCTGCTGCTTTCCCCGCAGTTTTCATCACACCCTTGGCGCGGGCCCGGCGGCAAAGCGAAGCAGGGCACCGACGGCGAGGACCATGGCAGCCACAGCGAAAACGAGCAGGCGGTCGATCCACGGATTGGGCACGAAGAGCAGAAGGAGCAGGAGCGTGCCCATGGCGAGGACGGACCGTCCAAGAATGATGGCCTGGTCCCGTTCGCGGTGGACGCCGATTTCCTTCTCAAAGTCCACCGGGGTCGCCATGCGCTCGAAAAATGCGCGTTCGCGCTCCACGTGCGCGGGCGAGGAGTAACGGTTGAACCACCAGGCGGTGAAAACGGCCACCGAGCCAAAACCAAGGACCCAGAGGGCGCGGGTCTGAATGGTCCACGGGTCGCCCCCCGTGGCTTCGAAGATGACCGAGTAAAGCGCGGGCAGCAGGCTGACGCCGAAAATGAAGAAGTAGCTCCACGAGGCGAGACGCCGGAAGAGGATGCCCGCGACAAGGGGCAGCATGGTGGGCAGGCCGATGAGCGAGCTGATCGTGTAATAGGCGTCGAAGAGAATGAAGCGCTGCTGCACGGAAAGCAGAATGCTCAGGGTGATGATGATGCCGCCCAGGGCGACGGTGAGGGAACGGCAGAGGGTGACCTCCACCTCCTCGCGCAGGGGGGGCAGTCGGAGCGCCGAGCGCGCACGGGGAATGAGGTTGCGCACAAGGGTCGAGGCTTGCGCGGTCAGACCGGTGTCGAGGCTGCTCATGGTGGCGGCGAACATGGCCGCGATCATGACACCCATGAGCCCGTTTGGCAGAAGGTTGGCCGCCGCGACGGCGTAGGCGGCCGTGGCGGGGTCGTCGATGGGGATGGCCAGGACCTCTTCGGCGTAAAGAAACCGCGCCACCATCGGCGGCAAAAACCAGATGAGCGACCCAAAGGCCATAAGGACGAGCGCGAGGAGCGCCGCGCGCCGGGCTTCGCGTCCGTCCTTCACGGCAAGGTAGCGCACCGCCGTCGTCAGGTGGACCTGCGTCATCATCTGGATGAGAAAGATGGCGATGGCCCAGCCCCAGGTGAACCGGTCGGCGGGAAATTCGCCCGCCTCATTGATAAAACGGAAACTGGCCGCCACTTCAGGCGCGCGCATTTGCGCGAGAAAGCCCGAGATCCCGCCCACTTCCACGAGGGCGAGGACGCCGACAAGGATGGTGATGGAGAAAAGGACGATCCCTTGCACGAAGTCCGTCGCGACCACGGCCCACGCGCCGCCTGCCGTTGAGTAAAACACGCAGATCGCGCCAATGACGATGATCGTCGCCATGAGGGAGAAGCCGAAGACCGAGCTGACGAAGATGGCCAAGGCCCAAAGCTGGATGGCGGCGATGACCGGCCCGAGAAAGATGCCGAGGTAGATGCTGAACTGTTCCGCCGCCGTGCCGAAGCGCCCGCGGATGACATCCGCGCCCGTGTAGGCCCGTGTCTGCCGGTACCAAGGGCCGAGGAAAAGCGCCCCGGCGGCGTAGCCGAGAACATTGGCGAGATAAATGATGAGCAGAGAGGGGCCGGCTTCGAAAGCGGCGGAGGCATTCCCGGTGAAGGTGAAGGCGCTGATGCCCGCCATCGTCATGCTCGTGCCCACCATCCACCACGTGAGCTGCGAACCACCCCGGGCAAAATCGCTCAAGGTACGGTTGAGGCGCGCAAAGACGGTGCCCAGCGCCAGAAGAAAACCGAAGTAAATGAAGAGGGTGATGTATTCAAGGGTCAGCGAATCGGCAACGGGCGGGGCTTCTGGCATCGATCCAGTGTAACACTGCAGGGCACCGGAGTGGAATGGACCTGTTCGACATTATTCCGAACGGAATCGACGGTCGGGTGGAGGGGGATCGCGAGGGGCGCGGGGTTCGCTCGCTGAAGCTTCGCGCTACGAATGGCGGGCGCGTCTCGTAGGCTGAAGCTTTAGCGAGGCTTGGATGCGTGGGTTGCATTCGAGACCGCGCGGCGACGCTCGCTGAAGCTTCACGCTACGGATGCCGGGTGCGTTTCGTAGGCTGAAGCTTTAGCGAGGCTTGGATATGTGGGTTGCATTCGAAGCCGCGCGGCGACGCTCGCTGAAGCTTCGCGCTACGGATGGTGGGTGCGCCGGGTTACCCCTCGCGGATTTCGCGATTCCCTTGCACTCGTTCGACGAAACCTCGCGCGTTTGGCCGCGTGGGTGGATGCTCGAGTCTGAGAATGTTCACTGCGTTCTCACGTTGATAGAGCGCGCCCGCGCCGCGAAACCGCCCCCCCACCTTTTATGTACGACCACGATCACCATGCCCACGCGGTTCTGACGAAGCCGCCGAAGAAACTCGATTACAGCCTCACCGGCGAGAACGCCAAGCGCGCCGTGGAGATGGGCCTCGCCGAGGCGGACTGGTATCAAAGCCCCGTGCCGCGGGCGACCATGCGCGCGCTCCTCGAACGCAAGGATGGCCCCGCGCTGCGGGACAACCTGCTCTGGTTCGCGCTACTTTTTCTCACCGGTTGGGCCACCTATGCCCTGTGGGGAACGTGGTGGGCGGTCCTTCCGTACCTGATTTACGCCGTTCTTTACGGAACCGCCTCCGATTCGCGCTGGCATGAATGCGGCCACGGCACGGCCTACCGCACGGACTGGTTGAACAACCTGATCTACGAGGTCTCTTCCTTCATGGTCATGCGCGAGTCGGTCCTCTGGCGCTGGAGCCACACGCGCCACCACAGCGACACGATCATCGTCGGGCGGGATCCGGAAATCCAGATCCCGCGCCCGCCCGATCTCAAGGCCCTCGCCCTGAGCTGCTTCAACATCCAGAACTATCTGCACTACTTTCCCGGTCTCCTCCGCCACGCCTTCGGGCGTATGAGTGAGGACGAAAAAACCTTCGTGCCGGAGAGCGAGTTTCCCAAAGTCTACCGCAACGCCCGCATCGTTGTTGGGCTCTATGCGCCGATCATCGCCTCGGCCCTTATCTGGCAGAGCTGGTTGCCCATTTTCCTCTTTGTTCTCCCGCAGTTTTTCGGGACCTGGCTCATGATCGTGCACAACACGACGCAGCACGCCGGGCTGGCGGAGAACGTCCTCGACCACCGCCTGAATTGCCGGACGGTCTACATGAACCCGATCAGCCGGTTCATTTACTGGAACATGAACTACCATGTGGAGCACCACATGTTCCCGCTCGTGCCCTACCACGCGCTCCCCCGTTTGCACAAAGTGGTGAAGGAGGATTGTCCGCCGCCGTATCCATCCATCTATGCGGCCTGGCGCGAGATCCTCCCCGCGATTGTGCGGCAGGTGAAGGACCCCACCTACCATGTGAAACGCAAATTGCCCGAACCCAAGGCACGCGCGGAGGAAGGTGTGCGCTCGGGTGATGCGCAAGCGGATGAGGACGGCTGGATCGAAGTGTGCGCGGCGGCCGATCTGGGCACCGCCGATGTGCTCCGCTTCGACCACGGGCACCGCACCTACGCCCTTTACCGCGACAGCGACGGGACGCTCCACGCCACCGACGGCATCTGCACGCACGGAAACACCCACCTCGCGGACGGGCTTGTGAAAGACGGCATCATCGAGTGCCCCAAGCACAACGGCCGCTTTCGCCTGGCCGACGGCGCACCCGTCCGGGCTCCGGTCTGCCGCGCGCTGGCCACGTATCCGGTGGAGGAGCGTGCGGGGCGGCTCTACCTAAACCTTCGGCGACCCGGCGGGGCGGGGGCACGCGAGGAAAAGACTTGTCGTTTCCGCGTGGTCTCCAACCGCAATGTTGCCACCTTCATCCGCGAATTGGTCATCGAACCCGTGGACGCGGCCAACCGCATTGAGTTCCGGCCCGGCGATTACCTCCAGTTCGACATCCCGGCCTACGGGGAGATTTGCTTCCGCGACTTTGATGTGCCCGATCCCTACCGCGAGGTCTGGGAGCGGCAGCGCGTTTTCGACCTCGTGGCGCACAATCCGGAGGCAACGGGCCGCCGCAACAATTACTCACTGGCCTCCAACCCAAGCCTTGAGAGCACCCTTCGTTTCAACATCCGCATCGCCACGCCGCCGCCCGGCCAGGATTGCCCCCCGGGCGTGGGGTCGGCGCGCATGTGGGCGCTCAAGCCGGGAGACGAGGTCACGGCCATCGGGCCGTTCGGCGACTTCCACATCAAGCCCACACAAAAGGAGATGGTCTACATTGGCGGGGGCGCGGGCATGGCCCCTCTGCGCGCCCACCTCTCCCATCTTTTCGAGACGGAGAAGACCGCTCGCAAAGTCAGCTTCTGGTATGGCGCACGGTCCCGACAGGAAATCTTTTACGAGGATTACTTTGAGGAACTCGCGCGCGGGCACAGCAACTTCTCCTTTCACCTTGCGCTCTCCTCGCCCCTCGAAGAGGACCGGTGGGAGGGGCACGAAGGGTTCATCCATGAAGTTGTTCTCGACCAGTATTTGGAAAGCCACCCGAACCCCAAGGCGGTGGAGTTCTACCTCTGCGGCCCGCCCATGATGATCAAGGCCTGCACGAAGATGCTCGCCGACCTCGGCGTCGAAGAGAGCCAGATCGCCTTTGACGCGTTTTGACGCGTTTCCCCCAACGAGCCATGGCACCTTATCTGAATCCCGGCGGCGACGCGCCGCCCTCCCTGCGGATTTACCTGAATATGGACAACCTCGCCGATCCGCCCGCAGGCGCGGATTGGCCGCGCGCGGAGGATCCCGACTGCTTCGCACGGCTTGCATTGGATGGTTTTGAGGGCATCCAGTGGACCGGCGCGGACGCACCGCCGAGCCATTGCCGACTGCCGTGGTGTGGGCTCGACCGCGTCAACGCGCCCGCCGAAGCAGACGCCATTGTCGCGCGACACGCCGACTGCGGCGACCAGTGCCTGACCCTGCACGCGGGTTGGGGCATCGAGAGCGACGCGGAGGTAGACGCCCTTGTGCACGCCATCCTTGAGGCCGGGGAGCGCCACCGCCTGCCGGTCTTTATCGAGACCCACCGGGCCACCCTTACGCAGGACATGTGGCGCACGGTCGAGTTGACCAAACGCATCCCGGAGGTCCGCTTCAATGGCGACTTCAGCCACTACTATTGCGGGCAGGAGATGGTCTACGGTGGCCTTGGCAGGAAGCTCGATTTCATGGCCCCGATTTTTGACCGGGTGGGCTTCATGCACGGGCGGGTGGCCGCGCCAGGCTGGATGCAGGCCCCCATCGTTACCGATGAAGCGCGCCCCGCCGAAGCCACTGGCGAAATCGATTATTGGGCGGATTTTCGCAGGATTTGGCGCCGCGCGATCCGCGGTTTCCTCACCCACGCCGGTCCCGGAGACGTCCTCGTTTTCGCGCCGGAGTTGCTCTCGGGAAGGCATTATTATGCCCGTCTGTTTGCCGACGCCGCCGGTATTGTGCGCGAGGAGACCGACCGCTATGCGCAGGCGCGGCTCTACGCCGGCTGGATTCGCTGCCTCTTTGAAGGGGAACGGGCAGCGCTCGCAAGCCATCCCTCCGCTACGGGCGAAAACCCCGAAGAAGGCCAACTGAAATGAACGGATACGAACGCTACTTCGCCACCCTCGACGGTGGCACGCCCGACCACCCCGCCCGCACGCCCATCCTCATGCGCTGGGCGGCGGAACACATTGGCCAGGCCTACGGGGCATTTGTTTCCGATCACCGCGTGTTGGTCGAAGCCAACCTGCGCTGCGCGCGCGATCTCGGGATCGATCAGGTGAGCGCCATCTCCGATCCCCTGCGGGAGACCGCCGGGTTTGGCGGCAAGGTCGCCATCCATCCGCAGACCGGTGCCTCCTGCGAGGAACCACCCCTTGCGGCGGCGCTCGACCTCGCCCTGTTGCAGCGACCCGATCCGGCTTCCTCCCTGCGCATGCGGGACCGCGTCGAGGCGGTGCGGCTCTTCAAGGCAAAGGTTGGCGGAGAGTATTCCATTCTCGGATGGGTGGAAGGTCCCCTGGCCGAGGCGGCCGATTTGCGGCGCATGGACAACCTTTTCATGGACCTCTTCGACGGCGATGAGGAGGTGGCCGCCCTGCTTGATGTGTGCACCGACGTCGCCATCGATTTTGCCCGCGCCCAAGTGGAAGCGGGCGCGGACACCATCGGGGTGGGGGACGCGGCCGCCAGCCAGATCTCCGCCGATCTCTACGAAGAGTGGGTGTGGCCGCGCGAGAAGCGCCTCGTTGAGGCCATCCATGCCATGGGTGCGCGGGTGAAACTCCACATCTGCGGCAACATCACCCACCTGCTTCCCGGCATTGCCCGCCTCGGACTCGATGTGCTCGATGTGGATCATTTGGTCGATCTGGCCACGGTGCGCGCCGCCGTCGGGCCGAAAGTTGCCCTTGCCGGCAACGTCGACCCCGTAAAGGGCGTTATGCAGGCCCGGCCTGACGCCATCCGGACGGCGGTTGCCGCCTGTCGCGAGCGCGCTGCCGGGCCCTTTCTCGTCAACGCCGGCTGTGAGATCCCCGCCGGAACCCCTCTGGAAAACCTCCGCGCCTTTTGCCAACCTTTATGACCCCGCACGAACGCATCCAAGCCATCCTTGCACGCCGCCCGGTCGACCGCATTCCGGTCGATGTCTGGCTCACACCCGAAGTCCTCAATGCCCTCAAGGAAAGCCTCGGCGAAACCGACGAACTCGCGCTCTACGCGAAGCTCGGCCTCGACAAAATAGTCTGGATTTTCCCCGGCTACGGCACGGGCGTCTACGATCCCAACCGCAGCGAAGGCGGGCGGAGCCACTGGGGTGTGCCCACGCGCGAAGTGAAGGCGGGGGCGGCCACCTACATCGAACACGGCGAACCGCCCCTCGGCCAAATGGAGGATCCCGCCGAACTCGACGCCTATCCCCACTGGCCCGATCCCGACCGCTTTGACTATGCGGGGGCAAAGGAACTGGCCCTGGCCGCCCGCCGACACGGCTTTGCCACCATCGGTCCCTGGATCTCGCACCTCGAAGTTTATTGCCAGATGCGCGGTCTCGAGAACGCCCTCATGGATGTCGCCGCCGAACCGGATTTCCTCGATGCCGCCGTCGCCCGCATCGACCGTATCCAAACGGCCATGCTCGACCGCATGATGGACGAACTCGGCGACCTTCTCGACATCGTCTTCATCAGCGATGATCTCGGCACCCAGGAATCGCTTCTCATTTCTGTGGATGCGTGGAAGCGGCACTTTGAATGCCTCCTTCGGCGCTGGTGCGAGCGTATCCACGCCCGGGGCAAAAAGGTCCTCTTTCATACCGATGGGGCCGCCCGGCCCTTCATCCCGCACCTCCTCGACGCCGGCGTTGACATCCTCAATCCGATCCAGCACCGCTGCCCGACAATGGACCGCGCCGCGCTCAAACGCGATTTCGGCGACCGCTGCATTTTCCACGGAGGTGTGGAAAACCAGGAAGTGCTTCCCTTCGGCACGGTCGAAGACGTTCGCCGCGAGACCCGCGCCTGCCTCAAAACCCTTGGGGCCGACGGACAGGGATACATCCTTTCCTCCTGCCACAACATCCAGGCCGGGACCCCTGTGGAAAACGTCCTTGCGATGATCGAAACAGCCCGCGCTTGGCGGCTGTGAGGCCCTGGGGATGAGTTTGGACGGGCAGAAAAGATTGGAGCTTTTGCGAGTCTGTTGGCCGTTGTTCCCCGGCTTGCCCGATACGTTGGATTTGCCCGAGGGGCTGGGGTTGCGCCTGGTTGATTCCTCCGGCGTGGTTTTTGCCGTTCTCAGAAACGGAGCGGGTTTTGGGCCGATCTCCCGCTCCGAGCAAAAGGAAATGGTCGAGGAGGCCCTGCGCTGGGGCGATCCCTGCTACCGGTGGTGCGATGACGAGAACATCGCCATTGCGCTCCCCTTGACCTGGAACCAGACTCTTCTTGGAGGTCTGTTGGCTTTGGTTCCCTCCAGTCTCACCTCAAATGGGCAGGGCAACGGTGCATCGCCGCCGCGTGAGATCGCCCAACGGTTGATGGACTTCCTGGGCCAATGCAACTGGCTGAACCTCGCCTTGATGGCGGATCACCGCGCGGCGGCCGAGCGGGAGCGACTGCGTGCGGAAGCCATCCATGAGGCGAAGACGCGGGGCGAGGGGCCCTGGCAGGCGAGCTATTCGTATTGGGAACCGGAGCTGTTCCTCGCCATGCGCCGCCGGGAACGCTCCGAGGCCAGGCGTATCCTCAACCGCATTCTTCTCGCTCTCTACAGCCTGGGCATGGAAGATCTCGGGCGAACGAAAGGATTCGTCCTCGACCTGGTAACGATGATGGCACGAACCATGGTCGATTGTGGCGCGGACCCGGCCGACACCCTTGGGCGGGGCATGGAACGCCTGAACCAACTTGACGCGCTGGAGGACGAGGAAACCCTCGGCCGATGGGTCGCCGACATTCTTGAACGATTGATCGATGCCGTAGAAAAGACCACCTGCCCTTCGGAGGACTTTCGCATGAGCCTCGCTTTGAAGTACCTTCGTGAGCACTGCGAGCAACCGCTTTCCCGCGATGAAGTGGCGGCCAAGGTGGGGCTTTCCCCGGCGCACTTTTCCCGGCTTTTTTCAGCTGCGGTCGGGCGTTCCTTCAGCGATGAGTTGCTGCACATTCGTCTGGAGAAAGCCATCCGACTGCTCGGTCGGAGCGATGCGCCGATTAAGGAAATCGCCGGGTTGTGCGGATTTTCCGACCAGGGATATTTCACGCGGGTGTTTCGCCGGAAACTGGGCCGGACCCCCGGTGCCTACGCCGCCCTCTCGCCCCACCGCACGAAAGTCCTACAAACCGAACGAATGTCCCAATGACAAAAGCGGGACGGACGGGTAGAATGCATGAGACGTGGAGAACGCCTCCCCACAAAATTTCAACCCCCAACACCTATCAGTAAATGAATCAAAATCTCACACTCCTTCAATCGGCCATTGAAGCCGGCAAACGCAAAGATGCCGTTGCTCTCACCCGCAGCCTCCTCGACGAAGGGATGGCCCCGCTTGACGTTGTCGAACAGGCCCTTGTTCCGGGAATGAGTGTCATCGGCGAGAAGTTCAAGCGCAACGAAGTCTTCGTTCCCGAAATGCTCATTGCCGCGCGGGCGATGAAGGAGTGCATGGTTCTTCTTGAGCCCCTTTTGGTTGCCGCCGGGGTCAAACCCAAGCACACCGCCGTCATCGGCACCGTCCAAGGCGACTTGCATGACATCGGTAAGAACCTTGTCGCGATGATGCTCAAGGGAGCGAATTTCGCCGTGCATGATCTGGGAACAAATGTGCCTACGGAGAAATTCGTCGAAGCGGCCCGCGAGCATGGTGCCGAGCTTGTCTGTCTCTCGGCTCTTCTCACCACCACCATGCCCGCGATGCGCGAGGCAGTCGGGGTCATCCGCGCGGCGGCTTTGCCGAAGGTGAAGATTCTGGTGGGAGGTGCGCCGATCACCCAGGAGTTCTGCAACGAAATCGGTGCCGACGGCTATTCTCCGGATGCCGCCAGCGCGGTCGACAAAGCGAAGGAAGTGCTCTCAGCCTAACACCACCGACCATGCGAAAGTTCACCAAACTCGCGGTCGATGATCCGCTCCAACTTATTTTCGGGCAGGCTCCCCATCCCGTCAGGACCCGCGCGGGCCTTGAGATTGGCGGTGGTCTTGTGTATCCGGAGATCAACTTCACCCTTCCCTCGTTGACGATCGACGCCGGGGGGCTTCCCGGCATTTGCCGGAACTATGAGCAAATCATCCAGGGAACGCTGAGGCGGGCGGCGGAGCTGGAGGTTCCCGGGGTTGTGGTGGAGTTTGAGACCCTGCCCCCTATGACGGAGCACCCGGATTGGGGTATGGCCATTGTCGACATCCTTCTTAACGGCATGGCGGAAGAGGCGGATCGCAGCGGCTTGAAGAGTGTGTTGCGTATGACTCCCAACGACAACCGTGAGTTCGAGCGGCCTCCGCTCATGCGACGGGGGCGGTATTGGGAGGCGATGCTCGAGCTTTTTGAGCGCAGTTCGGCCGCCGGGGCGGAGCTGCTCAGTATCGAGTCGGTCGGGGGTAAAGAACTGCATGACGACGCTCTCCTCAACGGCGATTTACCCGCGAGCATCTTTTCCCTTTGCATCCTTGGCGCGCGTGACATGGAGTTCCTATGGAACCACATCCACGGGATCACCTCCCGGCACGGGGCCATCTGCGCGGGCGACACTGCCTGCGGCTTTGGCAACACCGCGATGGTCCTCGCCGAGCAAAAAATGATTCCGCGCGTCTTTGCCGCCGTCGTTCGCGCCGTTACCGCCGTGCGGTCGCTGGTGGCCTATGAGTGCGGCGCTGTCGGTCCGGGCAAGGACTGTGGCTATGAAAACCCCATCCTCAAAGCCATCACCGGGTTCCCCATGGCCATGGAAGGAAAAACAGCCGCCTGCGCGCACTTCAGCCCGATGGGCAACCTTGCCGCCGCCTGCTGCGACACATGGAGCAACGAGAGCGTACAAAACATCAAACTTCTCGCGGGCATGGCTCCCACCTGCTATATGGAGCAGCTGGCTTATGATTGCCGCCTGATGAACCAGGCGCGTTCGGAAGGTTCGACCGCCGCCGAAACCCTCCAACGCTGGCTCGTTAATTCCGATGCTGCGCTCGATCCGCAGGCCTACATTATTTCGCCCCACTCATCCATCGAGTTGGCGCGGGTCATCGTGGCCGAGGATTCTCCCTACAAAGCGGGGGTGGCGGTCGCGCGAAAGGCCATCGACATCCTGGAATCGGCTCACCATGGGGGCAAACTCCGTATCGCTCCAAACGAAGTCGTGTGGTTTGACCGGCTTCGTGATGAACTCGACGACCTCCCCGGGGATGAAGGCGATTTCATTTCCCAGCGGCTCAGCCTGGCCGATTCCACGAAATTCCTCCCGGCGGAATACGGACTCTGAACCTCCCGCACAACGCTCCCCCGAACCGTCTGAAAATCCACAAGGAGCGCATTCTCCGTGCCCTTCATCATCTCCATCGCTTCAATTTCAAGTGCCGCCGCTGCCGTCGACCCGATCGACGCCAAGCGGGAACCCCATCAATCTTATGAATAACCTCACGCCATCCAAAAACGGACGCGAACTCCTTCTCTGCGCCCTTCGTTGCCAGCCGGTCGAACGCACGCCCTGGGTCCCCTTTGTCGGGGTCCACGGGGGCGCGCTCATTGGCGTTGATGCCACTGCGCATCTACAGAGTGCCGACCATATTTTCCGCGGTCTGCGGGAGGCTGCGAAACGCTACCGCCCCGACGGCCTGCCCGTCGCCTTTGATCTGCAGCTTGAAGCGGAGGTCCTTGGTTGCGCCCTTGCCTGGGCAAAGGAGACCCCGCCCTCGGTTGCGAGCCATCCCCTGGGGGCGGACTATGCGACGCAGAAGCTGCCGACATTTTCTGTCGACCAGGGCCGCATCCCCTTCGTTCTTGAGGCGACGCGCCGGGCCAAGGCGGCATTTGGTGAAGAGATTGCGCTCTACGGTGTGATCACCGGGCCGCTCACCCTCGCCCTCCATCTGCGCGGCGATGACTTGCTCCTCGATATGTTTGAGGAAACGGACGAGGTGCCCGAACTCCTCGCTTACTGCACGGAGATCGCCCGGCAAATGGCCGAGGCCTACCTCGAAGCCGGGGCCGATGTCATTGCCGTGGTTGATCCCATGGTCAGCCAGATCGGACCGCATCACTTTGAGGAGTTCGTCGCTCCTTGCCTCAACCGCATTTTTGATCATGTGCGCGACTGCGGGGGCCTTTCCTCACTCTTCGTCTGCGGCAACGCCACGCGCAACCTGGAGGCGATGTGCGCCACACAATGCGACAATATCTCGATCGATGAGAATGTGAACCTCGCCGATCTTGCCCGGGTCGCGCAGGCGCACGGAAAGTCTTTCGGGGGCAATCTCAAGCTCACCGTGGTTCTCCTCCTCGGCGATGAAGACGATACGCGGCGCGATGTGGTGCGCGCGCTTGACCAGGCGGGCACCGCGCCCGGCTTCGTTCTCGCGCCGGGCTGCGATCTTCCCTACGCCGTGAAGACGGCCAATCTGGAGACCGTTGCCGCCCTCGTCCACGATCCCTATCAAGTCGAGGTCGCACGGCGGCTCCCGGCCAAAGATTTGGATGATGACTTCGCCGATATCGCCATACCGGAGTATGGGGCGGAGAAATCCGTCATCGTCGATGTGGTCACGCTCGACTCCGCGGGGTGCGCGCCTTGCGCCTACATTTACAGTGCGGCCATGGAAGCTGCCCGCGCGTTTGAGGGCCCCGTCTCCGTGCATGAGCGCAAGATCACCGGACGCGAGGGCCTTGCCTACATGAAGAAACTGGGGGTCTCGGCCATTCCCAGCATCTGTGTGGACGGGCAGGAGCGCTTTGCCTCCATTATCCCCGACCGGCGTGAACTCATCCAGGCTCTGAGCGACGCGGCCACCGCCAAGGGCACCGGCCGCGCCTCCCCGTGAGCCCCCCGGTCTTGATGGTCCCGCTACCGGTTCTTCTTGTCACGGGTTTCCTCGGGAGTGGAAAGACGACCCTGCTCCAGCGTCTGGCGGAGGTCCGGCCGCACGCGCGGATGGCGTTTCTCGTCAATGAGTTTGCCGCGACAGGGGTGGACGATGTCCTTCTTGAGGGCCGGGCCGCCGCAACGCACCGGGTGGTGGGCGGGAGCCTCTTTTGCGAGTGCAAAGCGGGAGAGTTTATCCGCATCGTCTGCGAGGAGGTGCTTCCCCACCACTCGGTGAAACCCTTCGACGTTCTCGTCATCGAGACCACCGGCCTGGCCGATCCCGAGTCGATGGGCACCCTCGTTGCGGCGCATCCAGCCCTCCGGGCGCTTCGCATAGCCTCAAGGGTCACCGTGGTCGCCCCGCGACAATTTGCCACTTTGCTCGAAAGCCTTCCCGTCGTGAGAGCACAGATACAATCGGCCGATACGATCATTATCAACAAAACCGATCTCGCCGATGCGGCCTGCCTCGACTCGGTGTCCGCGCTCATCCGCGCGATCAATCCCGCCGCGGGTATTCTCTGCGCCCGCTATTGTGAGGTGCCCTTGGACTGGAGGGAAATCGCCGGTCCTTCGCCCGCTCAGCCACTCAGCACCTGCGAAGCCAATCCCTTTTCCACCGCCGAGGCCAACTTCGGACCGGAGGTCGATTTGGAGACGCTGCGGCAGCGGCTCCGGGCGCTCCCCCCGGAGATTCTCCGGGTGAAGGGAACTCTCCGCTCCGCTGGAGAGACCTGGGCGATTAACCGGACGGTGGATGATCTCGACATCCGGCAAACCACCGCCGAGGCTTTGGGTAAGCTCGTTCTCATTGCCCACGACAAAGACGAAGCTCTTCTTGAACAAGCCTGCCATGGCCTTACCGCCGCCAGCTGAAGCCCCGGAGATGACCGGACACGCGGTCATTGCCTGCGATGTCTTTGCCGAAGAATTGCGCCTATTGGGGGGCGAGCACCCACCGTGGAGGGTCCTCGAACTCCTCGAAATGGGTTTGCACGACCGGCCCGATGAGCTCCGTCGTGAAATTCAGAATACAATCCACCGTCTGGAGAACGACCCCTGCGTTGGGACCGTTCTCCTCCTCTATGGCCTCTGCGGCAACGGACTTGTGGGTGTGCGCCCGGGGCGGGCTCGTCTGGTTCTGCCCCGCGCGCACGATTGCATTTCCATTCTTCTCGGCGGTTGTGAGCAGCACAGCAAAGTCCTCGCCGGGGAACCCGGCACTTACTTCTACAGCCCCGGCTGGATACGGGAAAAACGCGTTCCTGGTCCAGACCGCGAAGCCCACCTGCGCAAGCATTATGGCGAGCGTTTTGGCGATGATCCGGAGATCATCGAAGACCTTCTCGAAGCGGACCGTGAGGCTTTCTCGCACCATAACCGGGCGGCCTATGTGGACCTCTTTCCCAACGATGAGGCGGAGGCTTATAGCCGCGCCTGCGCGCACTGCATGGGCTGGCGCTTCGAACGCCTGCGGGGCGATCCCGCCCTCCTCCGGGGGCTCTTTGCGAAGGAGTGGGATCCCGCCCGCTACCTTCTGGTCGAGCCTGGCCAAGCCATTACCCTGGCGCACGACGGCACTCTCGTGCAGGCGCGCCCATGAACGACTCTGGCTCCATCCCCGTGCGCGTTCCGGGAAAGGGGGAACGAACTCTTCTTCGGAGCGGAGAGGAGCCGCCCCCGACATCCCTCGCGGATTTTCTCGAAGAGCATCAATGCCCGCTCAACACCCGTTGTGGGGGCCGCGGCCTCTGCCAGGGCTGCCGCGTGGAGCTGACCAGGGGCGACGGCGGGAAAGAGAACCTCCGCGCCTGCCAAACCAGACTTGCGGACTTGCCGAAGGACCTGCGGCGCGTCGACATTCCGGAAGCTTCCTGGCGCGATCATTCGCTTCATGGCGTGAGCGTATTTGAAATCCGAACATCGCTGCCAGCCCCGGACCCGCGGGCCGCAGGTCACGGAATTGCCTTGGACGTCGGTACGACAACAGTCGCTGCCGCCCTTTGGGATTTGGCCACGGGCCACTGTTTGGGCCATGCTTCCATAGCCAACGCACAATCCCGCTATGGCGACAACGTGCTCGCACGGATCCAGCATGCTGTGGAAAAGTCCGGTGGGATTCGGGATCTGCAATCCCGGCTGGTCGCGAAGAGCCTGGTTCCCCTCATCCGCGATCTTTGCGGGCGGGCCGGGATCGAGCCGTCAAACCTTCGCATGGGCACCGCCAGCGGCAACACCGTGATGCTCCATACCCTCGCGGGAGAGCCTCTGGATGGTCTCAGCGTCTATCCCTTCCGCCCCGTCTTTCTTGTTGAGCGGATTTTCGAGGCGGGGGCTCTCTCTTCCAAGCTGCCTTTTCCCCTCCGCCTCTTGCCGGGCCTGGGGCCATTTGTGGGTGCGGACATTGCCGTGGGCGCGCTCGCCTCCGGCATACTCGAAGCCGAAGCCCCCGTCCTCCTCATTGATTTTGGCACGAATGGAGAAATTCTTCTTAAATCGGGAGACGGTTACCTGGCCACGGCCACGGCGGCCGGACCGGCTTTTGAAGGTGGACGCCTCACTTGTGGAGCGACTGCGCGAAAGGGAGTGATCGCCTCGCTCCGGCGCGACCGGGGGACATGGGCCTGGAGCCTTGTTGGGAAGGTGGAGCCCACCACCGCCCCCGTCGGCATCTCCGGTGCGGCCTACATTGATTTCCTGGCCCTCGGCCACGCCGAGGGGCTCCTCAACGATTTTGGCCGCTTCGCGACGGGTCACCCGGAGGTCGCCGAGCGCCTGGATGCCGATGGTGATCGTGAGCGTTTCATCCGCCTCGGCCCGAATCTTGTCATCACCGAAGGCGACGTGGCGGAGCTTCTCCAGGCCAAAGCCGCCATCGGGGGTGGGGTCGCCACCCTGCTCGACGAAGCGGGTCTACGCCCAGGCGACCTGCGTGGTGTGTATGTGGCCGGAGGTTTTGGCTACCACCTGCACCCTGGGCACGCCTGCCACATTGGCCTCTTGCCGGATGTTTTGCTGGAAAAGATCGAGACCGTGGGTAACGCCTCGCTCGCGGGAGCGTCGTTTTGCCTGCTCCACCCGTTCCCGCAGGCCCTCGCGCCTCTCGTCCAAGCCGTTCGGGTAATCGAGCTGAACCAGGTGCCCTCCTTCGAAGACCACTTCACGGATGCCCTGCGTCTTGTGCCGGAGTGAGGGGAGGCTCCCCCCGGTGGAGCCTTGAAAGGGCGAGGGGTCTGAATCGTCCTGTGAACGGGCATTGCCTTCCGCCCCTTCAGGGCGGCTGCGTTGGATGGCGGGGTCCCACGGCTTCGCCGCGGGCTATCGCCTGTCGCCGCGTTGCGGCTGGGAGGATCCGGAGCCGCTGGCGGGTTCGGAATGGGGAAGGCCGGGCGTGCGCCAGCCCCGAACACGGCGCGAGTTCCGGGTTTCACGAGCCCCGAATGGGGCGGGAGGCGATAGCCCAGGGCGGAGCGCAGCGCCGCCCTGGGTCCATGACGCCCCAACCGGTGAGCCCTGAAGGGGCGGTAGGTGCCAATCGTCCTGTGAACGGGCGTTGCCTTCCGCCCCTTCAGGGCGGCTGCGTTGGATGGCGGGGTCCCACGGCTTCGCCGCGGGCTATCGCCTGTCGCCGCGTTGCGGCTGGGAGGATCCGGAGCCGCTGGCGGGTTCGGAATGGGGAAGGCCGGGCGTGCGCCAGCCCCGAACACGGCGCGAGTTCCGGGTTTCACGAGCCCCGAATGGGGCGGGAGGCGATAGCCCAGGGCGGAGCGCAGCGCCGCCCTGGGTCCATGACGCCCCAACCGGTGAGCCCTGAAGGGGCGGTAGGTGTCACCTCCCCGATCAATCCCAAACGTAATTCTCGTCGAAGGGGATCTCATATCTCGTCAACAACCTTCGATACTCCTCTTGAAACGTGACGGTCCGGTGATGTTCGGTTTGGTTGGCAAGATAGGCCTCGACAGCCTTTCGATGCGAAGGGCTGATGGAAAAAATCCCATACCCGCTCTGCCAGGAGAACTCCGGATAGTGGGATCCCTTTGTTTTGATCCAACGGGAGCTACCTGTTTTTATGGCTTGGACAAGATCGGCGGGCGCAATCGTACGCGGATGGGCGATGAGTAGGTGGATATGATCGGCGACTGAACCTGCCTTGAGGAGGCCACCTTTGTGGGCGTTGATGATTCCACCAATGTATCCATGCAGGTCGTCGCGCAGGTCATCCTCGATGAACGGTTGGCGGTTCTTCGTGGAGAAAACCAGATGCACGAGCATTTGTGCCAGAGATTGGGGCATGGTGGGTTGGAAATGGATGTTTACCGCGTAAAGAACTCTTGATTTGAATGATTGATGGAGGGTTGCTGGCAACGCAAATCCGGAAGAAATTGTGGAATCAGGCCATTTGGGCGTTGCCTTCCGCCCCTTCAGGGCGGCTGCGTTGGATGGCGGAGTCCCACTTCGCCGCGGGCTATCGCCTGTCGCCGCTTTGCGGCTGGGAGGATCCGGTGCCGCTGGCGGGTTCGGAATGGGGAAGGCCGGGCGTGCGCCAGCCCCGAACACGGCGCGAGTTCCGGGTTTCACGAGCCCCGAATGGGGCGGGAGGCGATAGCCCAGGGCGGAGCGCAGCGCCGTCCTGGGTGGGTGTTACCCGCGCCGCCTGAGGGTAGATGCTTCGTAAGCGCGCACCGGGCCTATCCAGGCACCGTCGCCGGGGGCATCGTGGCGTCGACAGAACTCCTCCCAGACGAGGCCCCAGGGGAGAGACTTGGTGTCTTCCAGAAGAGCCAGGCGGGCCGTGTGATCGCCGCGTTCTTCCGCTGCGCGGAGGGCTTCCCGTGGGCGGAGGAGGCCGAGGAGGAGGGCCTTGCGGGTATTGCGTGCGCCGATGGTCCAAGCGGCCAGGCGATTGATGCTTGCGTCGAAAAAGTCCATGCCGATGGACACCCGGGGAAGGATTTCCGGATCGGCGACCTCGGCGAGCATCTCTTTCGTGGCGTCGTCGAGGTTGACGACGTGGTCGCTGTCCCAGCGCACGCCCCGCGAGACGTGCAGGAGCAGGTGGGGGACAAAGGGAAGCACGGCGGAAATTTTGTCGGCGACGGATTCCGTCGGGTGAAAGTGCCCGGCGTCCAGGCAGAGCCCGATCTGGTGCTTCGCGGCAAAGGCGAGGTAAAACTCGTGCGAGCCCACGGTGTAGGATTCCACGCCGATGCCGAAGAGCTTGCTTTCGACGGTGTCGATGTTCCATTCCGTCGCTATCGGGGCGGCGAGGATTTCCTCAAGGGATTGGAGGAGCCGGCGGCGGGGGCCGCTGCGGTCGGCCGGGGTGTCTTTGTAGCCGTCGGGTATCCAGATATTGGTGACGGTGGGGGTGCCGAGGGTTTTGCCGATTTCCGCCCCAATGCGGCGGGAGGCAATGCAGTGGTCGATCCAGAATCGGCGGATGCCAGCGTCCCGGTGCGAAAGGGTGAATCCGTCGGCGGCCTTGGGGTGGCCAAAGCAGGTCGGATTGAAGTCGATGCCCCAGCCGCGCGAGGCCGCCCAATCTATCCACGAGCGGAAGTGGGCGGCCGTGAGGGCGTCGCGGTCGGCTTTGGCGGAATTGTCCGTGGCGTAGCTGGCGTGCAGGTTCAGCCGCAGAGGTCCCGGAATGAGGCGGGCGACCGCATCAAGGTCGGCGGCAAGTTCGTCGAAATTCCGCGCCTTGCCGGAATAATCGCCGGTGGCGAGGCAGCCGGAACCGGCATTGCCCGAGCCACTTTCGAAGCCGGCGACATCGTCGCCTTGCCAGCAGTGCAGGGAGACGGGCACCTGACTGAGCTTTTCGAGAGCGGCTTCCGTGTCGATGCCGGCGGCGGCGAAGCGCTCTTTCGCGAAATTGTAGGGATGGGGGGAGGTTGACATGGTTGGGAAAGAATGGAGCCATTCGAATTTTTTAAACCTTCACTTTCGCAAAAGCCTCTTTGATCGCGCGGAGGCTTTTCCGGAGTTCGTCGCCGAGGAGGGGGTCGCTGTAATCGCGCCCGATTTTCGGGCCCATGATCTCGAGGTAGCCCACGACATCATCGACGGGCCACTCGGCGGTGTGTTCGAGGCAGAGCTCGCGCAAGGCGGCGAGGTCGACGATGCCGCGGGCTTGCTCAGTCTCGTTAAAGCCGAAGGTCGAGCCAAAGATGGCGTCGGTGTTTTTGAAGTGGAACTCGCACATCAAAGGGATGGCAGCGCGGAAGAGATCCATGTTGGAATGGATGACGCTTTGTTGGGCGTCGCAAAGACCATGGCTGATGTCGCCGCAGAGGTAGGCGGGCACAGTGGAGGCGGGATAGGCGTTGTGGTGGGCGCGCATTTCGCCGATGTAGTGGCGCATCTCCTCTGGAGTTGTCGGGGGCTCGGCGAGGCAGGACATGGGCTCCATGGTGAGCGCGCGGAGGCCCAGCTTTTGTGCGCGGAAGGATAACTCCTTGAGGTGGCGGAGGTAGGTGGCAGTGCCGCGGGCCTTTTGTTCGGGCGGGGCGTCGCGGTAGACCGCACCGGGGTTGGAGCCCACGTAGTCGGCACCCACGAGAGCACCGATTTCGAGCAAACGGTCGAAGCCACGGCGGGCGACGGCTTCCATGCGCGGATCGCCGACGAAGAAGCCGCCCAGTTCGCGATGGGCCGTGAAGACACTCTTGATGCGGAGTCCCCGGCTTTCCGCTTTTTCACGGAGGTCGACGAAGTAACTGTCGTCGAGAAAGTAGAGTTCGTAGAAGGAGCCGAGCTGGACGAAGCGCACGCCCTCTTCGGCGAGCAGATCAAAGAGCCAGTCGAAGCTGTAGCGGGTTTCAATGCAGTCGGTCTTGAGGCCGATTTGGATGTCCATGGTGGTTGGGCGGTTGGGCTGGTCGGCGGGATGAAGTGAAGTGGGGTGGGGGCCGTTGTCAGGCCCCGCAAAGATCGGGGCTGACGCGGAAGATGACCTTGTTGTGGTACGCGCGGCGGTGACGGATGCTCTCAAAGATCTTCGGCCCCTCTTCGAGCAGGGGGGTGTCGGTCACGAGGGGCGCGATCTGGAGCCCGTCGTCCATGAATTTGAGGACGGTGCTCCAGTCGTCCGTCCCACGGGGCACAACTTTGCTGTTCCACGTGCCGTGGAGGGTGAGTTCGCGCCGGAGGATGCTGGAGAAAGCTTTTTCGCCCAGGCGGAACTCTCCGTGTAGGTTGCCCATGAAAACGACCTCGCCGAAGGTGGCGGCGCAGGCGAGGGCTTGCGTGAAGGTGACGGGCAGCCCACAGGCTTCCACGACCCGCTCAATGCCGCGCCCATCCGTGGCGTCCATGACCGCCCGGACGGGATCGCCCGCGCAGGCGTCGATGGTTTCGAAGCCCATTTCGGCGGCGAGTTCGCGCTTGCGCACGTCCACGTCGGAAACGAGGACCCGCGCACAACCGTGCAGGCGCAGCCACTGGGCGGTCAGGTTGCCAATCGGGCCGCCGCCGATGACGAGGGCGGTGTCGCCCACTTGGATGCGCAATTTGCGCACACCGTGGAGGGCGACGGCCGCCGGCTCGGTGCAGGCGGCGTGAAGGAGGCGCACGCGCTCCGGAAGGCGGAAAAGGTTGGCCACGGGCACGCGGAGAATCTCCTGCATGCCTCCATCGCGGCGGGAGCCAAAGTAGTCGTAGCCCGTGGTCTGCGCGAAATCGCCTGTGTCATAGACCGGCTCACCGGGCTTGGGGATGAGCGGGAAAACCGCCACCCGTTCGCCTGGCGCGAATCCGTGGCCCGCTTCCTCCACGATTCCGCTGAACTCGTGGCCAAGGACGAGCGGGTAGTGGTAGGCCCCGCCCTCGTCGAAACCGCGCGGGAGGTCGCTCCCGCAGATGCCACAAGCGGCCACGCGCACACGCAGGCATTGGGAGCCGGGGTTCTCCGTCGGTTCGGGGCGGTCCGAATGGAAGACAAATTTTCCGGGGGCTTTGAGGACGAGGGCTTTCATGGAAGGTCTACTGATCTCGGGCGCCGTGGTTCAAGCGTAGGCGGGTGGCCATCTTGGCCCCCGCCCCGGAGGGTGTTTTTGGCCGAGGGCGCGGGGCGATTGTCTGCGGCTCCGCAGATGCTCGCATCGCACGCGCTGACCCCAGGATGGGGTCGCGCCACGTGGCTGCCCGCGAGTTTGGATGTGGGGGGATGTTTCATCGGCGGATCAGTCCCAGTCGATGATGACCTTGAGGCTGTCGGGATCGGCCGCGCGGTTGATGGCCTCAAGGATTTGATCGGGGCGGAAGCGTTCGTCGGGGCGCGTCATGCGGTCGAGGAGGGGAAGTTTGCCCTCTGCAAGGAGGCTGTGCGCGAGGCGGATGCCGTGCATGGAGGAACCGTGGGTGGCCTGGTAGCACTGGAGTTTGTAATGGATGTCGTTGTTCAGGTCCACTTCCTGGGCGATGCGCGGCTTGCCCCCGGCCCCTTTCACGCCGGCGTGGGCATCGAGCACGGTGCCGTAGCCGAGTAGCTTCACAGACAGTTCATAGCCCTCGCGGCAAGGAGCGTTCATCATGACGAAGTGGGGTTCATTGAAGGGGCGGCACTCCGCGAAGACCCGTTCGACGACCGCATCGTCCCAGCGAACGCCGACCACACGGTCGTCTCCAAAATCGATCAAAACCCGATCAAGTCGGGCGGCTCCCCGGTTCACCAAAATGATCTTGCGCGCCCCCATGGCGCGGGCGCATTGGAGGGCGTAGGTGCTCTGCGCCCCCGCTCCGATGAGCACGACGACGCGGTTTTCAATGCAGTTGTTGACCCGCGTCATCCCCTCAAGGGTGCAGGCGAGGGGCTCCAGTTGGCAGGCGTGGTCGGGGTTGAAGCCGGAAGGGAATTTCACAATCGGCCCAAGATCGACAAACCAGTCCGGCAACACGGCGTGGCTGCGCGCGAAGCCTGGGAACTCGTGACCGGTGGCCTGCGTGTTCGGGCAGGAGGTCCAGTCGCCCGTGCCCTCGTCACCGCAGTAGATGCATGTGCGGTCACCGCACGGAATGTCGCATCCGAGGCCGACGAGATCGCCCGGAGCGAACTTCGTCACGCCCTCGCCCACGGCCTCCACGGTGGCGCTCACCTCATGCAGAATGACGGCGGGCCATTCGCGGATGCGGGGCAGGCCGACCCTCTGAATGACCACATCGGATTGGCACACGGAGGTCCGCCGCGTGCGCAGCAGGATTTCGCCCGGTCCCGGTAGCGGAATAGGTCCGCGCGCGGGGGTAAAGGCTCCTCCGGGGCGGTCGAGGAAGTAGGAAAGGCTTTCGGTGGCAGGCATGGTGGTGGGGGAGGGAGATTTTTTGATTGAATTGATTGATTGAAGTTGATTGGGTCAAGGTCGAACGATCAAAAATCAATCATAATGAAATTCCCGGAACTGCCTTTGCGCCCCCTCAGCGTCTCCCCCTCAATGATGTGCGCGGACCCCTTCGCCCTACGGGAAGTGGTCGACGTGTTTGCGGCGGGAGAGGTCGAATGGCTCCACATCGACATCATGGATGGGCGCTACGTGCCCAATTTCACACTCGGGCCGGACTATTGCCGCGCCCTTTCCCGGGCTTCCCGCATTCCCCTGGACATCCATCTCATGGTCGAGGAAGCGGACCGGCATGCGGACCTCTTCGCGGAGTTCGCGGGTGCCCGTGTGAGCTTCCACCCGGAAACGGTGCGCCAGCCCGTCCGCTTGATCGAGCGGATTCGTGCCAATGGCCAGGGGTCGGCCATCGCCCTTGATCCGTCGATGACACTGGAATCGGTGGCCCACCTTTTGCCCCTCGTCGATCAGGTTGTCGTGATGACGGTGAATCCGGGCTACGCCGGGCAAAAGCTGCTCCCCTTCTGCCTGGAGAAGATCCGGCAGTGCCGCGAATGGTTCGCGAAGGAAGGGCTCGCGACGGATATTGAAGTCGACGGCAACGTGAGCTGGGCACACATCCCCGCGATGGTCATGGCGGGTGCGAATGTGCTCGTGGCGGGGACGTCCTCGTTGTTCGTGAACGGGCGCGTGCGCCCCGCTGACCTTGGGCGCTTCCGCGCGGTGGTGGACGAGGCCAGGAAATCCCCGGTGGGCGAACAATCAATTTTGGCCCGTTGAACGCCTTTGTATCTGCACACCCACACAGGATTTTTAGAGGAGCGCGGCCTTGCGATGGATTTGACGTGCCGGGCAACAAGCCTCCAATCTCCCCACCGATGCGCAGAAAAGAACGTCAGCGGGCGATCCTCGCCATGGTGAAGGACCGGGGCGAGATCGCCTTGGAGGATGCCTGCCGCGCCTTCCGCGTGTCGCCCGCGACGGGTCGGCGCGATTTTGCCGAGATCGCCGTCGCCGGGTTGGCCGAGAAAACATGGGGCGGTTTGCGTTCCCGCAGTCTGGCCGACGGCGGCGACATGATCCCGAGCGACGAGCGTGAGCGCGCCCGCACCGCCGAAAAGGAAGCCATTGCGCGAGCCGCTGCCGCGCTCGTGGCCGATGGGGACGTCGTCACGATCGACGGGGGGACGACGACCGCGTTCATGGCCCCTTATCTCGCCAACCGACCGGTGCGCATCCTCACCAACTCCATTCTCATCGCCCACCGCATCGACCGCCTGCGGACGAAACCGACTGGTGCTGAGGTTTTCCTCACGGGTGGCTTTCTCTATCCGCGCTCCGGTCTGCTCGTGGGGCCGCAGGCGGTGGAAAGCCTCTCCCAATACCATGCCGCATGGGCCTTTCTTTCCGCTGGCGGGCTCGATGAGACGGGAGGCACAAATACCAACCAGCTGGTGGTCGAAAGCGAGCGCACCATGATCCGGATGGCGGAGAAAGCGGTCATTCTCGCCGATGTGTCGAAATGGCGGCGGCGTGAGATGGTGCGGGCCTTCGCCTGGTCCGAGGTGGCCATGCTTGTGACCGACGCCGTCCCGCCGGTCGGGGCATTCCCCGATCCGGGCAAGACCCGGTTGCTTGTTGCGGGTGAATGAAAGGAAGAAAGGATGTGGCGGGCGGACGGGGAGGCCTTGGACACTTTGTCCCTTGGCGGGAAGGGACAGGAAGGGACGAAAGGGACGGCCCGCCTTCGCTCTGCGGGCGACCGAGCGGTGGGGGAGAGGAGGAGCAAAAGGAAGAGGAAGAGGGAGAGGGAGAGGGAGAGGGAGAGGGGGCAGGCTACGCATCGTCCTCCCATGAGGGGTATTGCTCGGGCGGGGTGCCTTCGGATTCGATCACTTCCGCGCGCTTCAACCGATCGTCCACGGGCTCGATACGGAGGAGTTTGAGGTCGAAGCGCCAGTCGTCGCCGAAATCGTAGAGGAGGGACAGGGTTTGCTTCGGCTTTAGGTCGGCGCTTTTGATCTCGACTTCGTGGGCCATGGGTTCGTCTTCCTCCCATTCGCCCCAGCCGCCGCCGAAAAGTTCCTGGGTTCCGCTATTGGCACTGCGATACGTGATGCGGTAGAGGTGATCGTCGTCGAAGGCGATGGATGTGAGGCAGGCATCGACGAGGTCGTCCAGCGTAGCGGTGCCGTTTATGCGGATGACCCGGCGGAAAGGGGCATCTCCGCTCTTTGGGTCCGGCTTGAACTCGAAGACATAGCTGCCGGGGACGGCTTCAATCGTTCTTACACGCCACGTCTTTTGGTAGGCGGGTATCCATGCGCTGAGGGTCGGCTGGAGGACCCCGAAGTCGGCGGGGGCATCGGTGTAATCAAAAAGGTTGATCGGACCTTGGGCTTGGAAATATTTCAGGAGGGCTCCGTTCAGAGCGCGGCCCCATTGTGTGAGGCGGGCTTTGAGAAGGCGCCACCCGCGGCGACTAAGATCGGAAGAAGGGTTTTTTCCGCTGGTTGCCTCGATTTCAATGACACCAAAGCGTTTGAGCAATTGGGCGGACCAGTCCGGTATACAGTCATGGAAAGAGCGGGTGTGCACCCAATCGGGGTAGGTTTTCCATTTGGCTTTCGGGAGTTCGTTGAGGAATTGCAGATGGGTGCAGGAGAGAGGCAGCCTCCCCATGGAATTTTCCAAGCGCTGGTCGAGCAACTTGGGGTCCGTGTGCCAAAGCCACGTTTCGAAGAGGGTGAAATATTGCTCGGTGGGGCTGAGCGAGTGCCAGGCTTCGAGGGCGGTGGTGTCGACGTAAACGCTCTTTCCGTTTGTCTCGATGATTTGTAAGGTCCGCAGAAGGAGAAAGACCCCGAGGATGTTGGGGTAATTCATGAGGGAGGCGCGTTTCAGATCAATCTCGATCGGGTCGGCCATGCGCTCGTTGAGGTCGGGGAGGAGCTTGTTGGGAAGGCTGCCATTCCGGGAAGAAGAGGTCAGTCCCTTGGTTCCCACCTCGCGCAGGATGATTTCACAGTCCTTGAGGATGCTTCCGGGGCTGTCGGGGCCGATGGGCGTGCTGTGGAAAACCTGTTGGCTGGCTTCGGTGTCGTCGACGTATTTTTGGAAGAGGTGCATGGGTCGATCTTTTTTACTCAGGCAATGAAGTGCGTCACTGAAAAAACGCCCTGTCCGGTTGGCGGTTAAGACGGATGCCGGAGTGTCTTCGTGCCTTCAAAGCCGAATTTGCTCTTTCAGACGGCCAACCAGTTTTCCACTTGCAGATTCGGGACTCGGGAAAACTCGTCCGTATTCGCCGTCACAAGGGTGAGTCCGAGGGAGCGGATTTCCGCCGCCACCACCACACTGGTGGCCACGGTTTCTTCTCCCTGCTGACGAATCTTCTCCGCAACCTTCCCTTGGGGGTTTCGGAGCAACTCGGAGAGGATGTTGGTGTCGAGCAGATGGGTGACGGCCTTCATCAAAGATCAATGGATTCCGCCGGTGGCAGGGTGGCGTCCACATCCGGCAAGGATTCGTCAAGAGGCTCCATGGATGCCAAGGTTTCCAAGAGAGAAGGCTGCGACGGGAAAGCTTCTATGATGAGGCGGTTTCCTTCGCGAATGAGCAGGGCTTCCGAGCTGGGGAGTTCGAACTCCCGCAGTATGCGTAGCGCTTGATTTACCCCATTGCGGAAGAGGGAAACCTTGCGGCTGTTGGCGGGAATGGGGGAAGGGCTCGGTTGCATAGGCTTAACCCCATGCAAGCGTATGGCGGTGTCAAGAGGCCATGGGCGCGCTTCTGGAAGAGCAGGCGACCGCGAACGCAACAAGCCGCTCAGGCGTAATTCCCGTATTTGTTCACCCAGCCGATGATTTTCTGATAGAGGGGCCAGCTCACTTGAGGGGGAACCGAATGATCCGAGTGATAGATGTAGCCGTTCCCTTGCATCCCGGCGGCGAGCTTTTCACGGATCTCGTTTTCGATTTTCTCTTCGTCGCCCGTGATCATGGCCATGACGTCGATGTTGCCGAAGAAAGTGAGCTTGTCGCCATATTGGGGAACGAGTTTGCGCAGGTCCATGCCGGCTTTGCATTCCAAGGGCTGGAGCACGTCGATGCCCGCTTCGATGTAGAGGTCGAGGACGGCGTTGACGTTGCCGTCGGTGTGGTAAATCAGGGCCATGTCGTGAGCGTGCGCCCAGTCGCAGAGGCGTTTGTGCTGGGGCCAGATGATCTCTTTGTAAGTCCGCGGGGAGCAGAAGGTCGAATGGTTGAAGGCCATGTCGCCGTAAATCCAAAAGCCTTCGCAGCGCATCCCCGCCTCCCATAGCCGGTCCATTGCTTTCAAGGTGCGGGAGGTGGTGACTTCGGCAATATCTTCGATCCACTCGGGTTCCTCCATCAGGTTGATCATGGTCGCTTCGTCGCCGATGAGCTTACGCAGGCATTCGAAGGGCTCGAGACCAATGCAGAAGCGCCATTTCTGTGCCTGCTCCGCTTCCGCACAGGCTTTGAGAACAGGCCCGGGCTCGATATCGTCGGTCGACTCGACGATCTGGCGACGAAAAGAGCTGTGCCAGGTTTCCGGGCTGTCGCATTCCCAGCTAATGTGTTCCGGCGTCGTTTGTTTGTGCTTGAATTGACGGAAGATACCTCCCCAAGGGTCCCGCAGAACCACTGTTTCCTCATCCTCCTGCACGCGTTCATAAGTGTTGGCGAAGGGGGCCGGCCAGTGAAAGCCCGAGACTTCGGCCATATCCGCTTCCAAAGCACGGAGCGCACCTTCCCTCCCGCCGCTGTAACCTTCGGCAAGCCAGCGCTGGACCGTATCCTCCCAAAAGGTCTCGTAGCGGGGCACGCGGTCATGGGGTTGGCGGGCGATCGCGCGCTTTACGCGTTCGCGGGATGTCAGGGTGGTTTTGCTCATGGTGTGGCTTCGGTTGATCTTTTCACGCTCAGGTTTCCAGAGTTGTTGTTTTTAGCCAACGGTGCGCTCCTGTGCGACGAACGGCGAGGATATACCCCTGAATCCATTATGACCATAGCCTCATCCGTTGAATGAATGCAATGCGTCGATACGCGCCGCGAACCGACGACCGGCCTCGCTAAAGCTTCAGCCTACGGGGCGCGTCCGGCGTGCTCAATTTGTAGCGTGAAGCTTTAGCGAGCGTCCGCGGCTCAGGCTTCGACGGCGCCAAACGACGACCGGCCTCGCTGAAGCTTCAGCCTACGGGGCGCGCCCGGCGCGCTCTAATTGTAGCGTGAAGCTTCAGCGAGCGTCTGCGGCTCAGGGCACGAAGCCGGGCCAGTGAGCGGCGGCGCGCTCCGGACTGGGTACCCACATGACGGCTTCGGGATCCTCAAGATACTGCCGCCAAATGGGCACGCGGGGGCGGAGACCAAGGGCGGTGTAGGGCTCGGGCGTCTTCTCGATGAGCGGGCGCGAATGGGGGTAGCGGGGGTTGCGTTCCCAGCGGATGCGGTCGCCTTCGAGGAGGGGAAACCAGGCGAGGCCGCCGTGCGCGCGCACCCCCGTGTAGTCGAAACCGAAATCGCGCACGCACCATGCACCGAAGACCAGAGGGTGGTGGGGATCGGCGCTGATGGTGGCGTGTGCCCAGGCGGGGGGCACGACGACGGTTTCCCCGGGGCTGGCGGCGACGGCGAAACACCGGCCCGGATCGTCGCCATCGCTTTCCTGCATGAGGATGATGGCACGTCCGCTCCAGATTTCGTAGAGTTCGGCCGTGGATGCGCCGCAGCTTGGGCTGATGGCGTGCACGTGGCCCTGCGAGCGCACGGGTTCGTTGCCGAGGCGTCCGGCGGCGTAGGCCACGGCTCCGTAGAGGAGGTTGCGCTCAAGGAGATCGGCTCGCTGGGATTCCGTGCCCACGTCCATGGCGATGGCATAGACCGGGTCGGGGCCCGCGCAATCAGGATCGCGCAGGCTTGGGCGAATGGCGTCGAGGCGGCGGGTTTCGCATTCCGGACCGAAGACGCCCGGACCGTAGGTGAAGCCCAGCGGGCGCAGGGTCGGCCGGATGTCGAATCCGGGATCGAAGAAGGCGGGCGCGCTCATGTGGGGGCGTGGGCGCGGACAAAGGCTTTCATGGTCGCGAGTTCGCCCTGGCTCCCGCCCGTCGGGCGGACGGTGTAGGGACCGACGGCGGCGGGAACAACAAAGGTCTCGGCGTAGTGCACGAGGAAGGGCTCGAAGGCACCGTCGGGGCTTTCGACAAGGGCTTCGGTGCCCTGCACAAGATTGAGCACGTTGACGCTGCCGTTCTCCATGCCGCCGGTGTGGTGGGGCGTGGGCGCGTTGAACCAGTGGCGGCGGGTCTCGATGAACTCGGCGGGGTGCAGGCCGGTGCGCTCCTCGCGCCAACCGTCGCCCGATCCGAGCGCTTCGAAGCGGTTGACGAGGTGCTGCCGCGCGTAGGTGGCGTCGCGGTCCCAGCGGATGACTTCGGCCCCGCGGGCGATGTTCACCGGGCGGGGTTTGCCGTCGAGCCCGAGGCGGTCCCAGTCCCAAAGCTTGAAGGTCGTCATGTAAGGCGTGGCGCTGATTTCGAGGACCATGGAGTTCGTCCCCGAGCAATGGAGGGTGCCGGAGGGAATGAGGAAATGGTCGTGCTTACGCGCGGTAAAACGGGCCGCGAAGCGCTCGGCATCGAAGGACTTTTCACCTGCCTGGGCGGCGCGCAGATCGGCGAGCATGTCCTCCGGGCGGGTCCCGTCGACGCAGCCGAGGTAGACTTCGGCCCCCTCGGCGGCATCGAGAATGTAGTAACTCTCGTCCTGCGTGTAGGGCAGACCAAAATGGCGCTGGGCAAAGGCCACGTTGGGGTGCACCTGGAAGGACAAATTACCGCCGCCCATTGTATCCAAAAAGTCGAAACGGATGGGAAAATCCGGGCCAAATCGCCCGAAAACAGGGTCGCCAAGCAAGGCGCGCGGATGGCGGAAGACGAGGTTGATGGAGGGGATCTCCACGGTGATTCCCTTGGCGAAAGCGAGGAGAAGGGAGTTTTCCTCGGGCACGCAGTCAAAGCACCATGCGTAGTTGGGCGGGCCGTCGGGGAGGTCGCAGACCTCCCGCATCCACTGGCCGCCCCAAGGTCCCGGATCGAAAAAGGGAACAAGGCGGAAGGGGCGGTGCGCGGCGGCGGCAAGGGCGGCGAGGTGGGCCGCGCCGCTGATGAGTTTGGGTTCTCCTGCGGTGGTGGTGTCGAGAAGGAAATCCCATTCTTCCATGGTGTCGCTCTTGAGGCGGTCGGCCACGCGCCAATCGAGAAAGTAGGAGCGCTTGTATTGCAGGGAAGCCTTGAGGCCGCGGTTGCGCGTGCCGAGATTGTCGGCCTCGCCGCGCCGCTGGCGCAACTGGCCCTCCCAGCGGGGCATGTCGGCGTAGACTTTCACCGCTGCTTCCGGGGCGGCGAGAAAAGCGCCCGGTCCAATGATAAGGCGGGGACCGGGGGCGGCCGCGCGGAGGCAGCGCATCTCCTGCGCGATGTGCCCGGGGTCGAAGAAGTCGGACATGTTCAACGTCGTGCAATGGTAGCCGAAGACGGGGTCGTCGCCTCCGAGGAAGGGCGCGGCCATAGCCTCAATGGCGGCCGTCGGCTTGTGGGCGCGGCGTGTGTCGAAGACGCTGGTCGCTCCGATGGCCGGGGCCAGGGCGGTGGTCACGGCATCGATGTCCACACCCGGATAGGCCTCCACTGCGACGAGCGGGGAGGGGTGGCCTGCGGTAGCTTCGCGGAGGCGGTGGCCGATCGCTTCCCAGCCGGGGTCGACGGCATTCGCGTGCGGCGAGGGCACAGGCACGGAGGGAAACTTATCGTAGTTGGAGGCGCGCAGGCCGAGACGGGAAAGGTAACTCATGGTGGTTATGCGGTTTCGGTTGAATTCAAAGGCTGTCGCGGTCGACGAGCGCGGGAACACCGGCGCGCTCGAGAACGACCTTGTGGAAATTGCGTTCGGCGATGCTGGCGTAGTCGTGGCCCGCGTTGGCGGGATAGACGCCGATGTAAACGAGTGGTTCCGCCCCGGTGTTCACGGTGCGGTGGGCGGTGTGGCCGGGCACATAGACAATCCGTCCTTTGCCGAGCGGAACGAGGCGCGAAGCGCCCGTGGCCTCGTCCTCAAGGAGCATGGCCCCTTCACCGGCGAGCCCGATGTAAACTTCGGAGGCGGGCCGGTGGGCGTGGAGGTGGCCCTTCGTGAGATAGTATTCGGACCCCACTTTTCCCGGATAAAGGATGCCGAGCCCGTAGTGAAGCTGGCCGTCCCCCTCCGCCGCTTCCACGGCGCAGACTTCGTAGAGGAGCGGGTTGCCCGTGGCGAGCGCGCCCGAAAAGGCGGCCTCGTCGGCGAAGCAACCGCGCAGGTCGGCAAGGTGGCGCCGCACCACGGGGCGGTCCCCGAGGCGCACGTCCGTGAGTCCAAAGGCCACGGCAAGGTCCTCCGGGCGGATTTGATCGATGGGTGATGGTTTCATGTGGAAAGGTGGTGGAGTCGTAGGCTGAAGCTTTAGCGAGGCATGGATATGGTGGAGTGGTGGAGTTGTAGAGGCATGGATTTGGTGGAGTGGTGGAGTTGTAGGCTGAAGCTTTAGCGAGGCATGGATTTGGTCGGTGGAGTCGTGGGCTCTTTAGCGAGGCGGGCCATTTGGTGGAGCCTGGGCAAGGCGATGGGCGGGGTCTTGGAGGTGAATCTCTTTGCCCCCGCCGCTCATGCGAAGGGCGTTGAGCACGGCTCCATGAAGAGGCGGGTAGAGGGGCTTGCACAGACGTGCGGAGGGAGCGGCTTTGGCTATGGCGGCCTCGACCATGGCGGTATAGAATCCACCGGGGGCAAGACAGCCGCCGAGAAGGACGACGTTGGGCCCGGTGGGGAACTCAAGCTGCCGCGCCGTCGCCGCGACCAATCCGGCAAGAACAGCCGCGCCTTTGCGCAAAACCTGTCCTGCCCCCGCATCACCCTCCTCGGCCAGCCGGGTAACGACGGGACCGAACGCTGCCACGCGGTCGGGTTGCCATGGGCCTGCATAAAGAGCGGTGAGGAGGGCGTCGGGTTCGCTCACGCCGAAATAGGCGAGGGCGCTCTCCAGCAAACGCGTGCGGCTTGCACGACCATCGGCGCTGCGCGTTGCCCGCCGCAGCCCCTCCGCCGCAAGACCAAAGCCCGCGCCCTCATCGCCCATGAGCCAACCCCAGCCGCCGCACATGCAGGTCGCTCCTGAGGCGTCGCGGCCAAGGCAGTTGCTCCCCGTGCCGGCGATGAGGGCGATGCCGGGCGCGCCCCCGAGCCCGCCCGCGAGGGCGTTGTGAAGATCGTTCTCAACCCGCACGGCACCCGCCGGGGCGAGGCCCTTCGCTTCGGCGGCGGCGCGTAATCGCGCAAAGTCATCCGCCGTCTTTGTGCCCGCCACACCGAGGAAAGCGTGGGTCGCCGGACACGCTTTTTGCCCCGCATCGGCCCATGCCGCGCGCGTGGCCTCCTCCAGATGCTTTGCCGCCGTGGGTTCGCCCACGTTGTGCGGGTTGCCCGGTCCGGACGCCCCGACGCCGAGAACCGCGCCCTTGTCATTCACGAGCGCGGCCCGCGTGCGCGTGCCCCCCGCGTCGATGCCGAGATAGACGTCCATGCACCGCACTCTGTCGTCTTTTCCTTGTCTGGGGAGGAAAATAACACTTTATAACATAAAGGAGACGGTTCTAACATGCGCACATCCAGTTCTCCTCAACACCGATCAAATCATTCAATTAACGATATGAAGTTCTCATTCAGCAGAGCCTCCCATTTATGAACCTACTCGTTTTCTTGACCGATGACCATGGCCGTTGGGCTTCCAGTGCCTACGGTAACCGTGAGATCCACTCGCCAGTGATGCGCTGGCTCGCTGAAACCGGGATTCGTTTTGACGCCGCTTACACACCCAGTCCGGTCTGTTCACCCGCGCGCGCCTCCTTTTGGACCGGTCAGATTCCGAGCCGACACGGCGTGCATGATTACCTCACCGAGCCCACGGACGGGCCGGGGCACGCGGGCATCGCCGGGATACCCCACCTCGGCGTATTCCTTCGGGAGGCTGGCTACCGCACGGGAATGATCGGTAAATGGCATGCAGGTACCTACGCGCGGCCGATGCCCGGCTTCGATACCTGGTTCACGAGTTTGCGGGGAACCAACGCCAGTTTCGCGCGGCAGAGCTTTGTGGATGGCGACGAAACGGTGGAAACCTTTGGCCATCAGGAAACATTTTTGACGGACCGCGCGCTGCGTTTTCTGCGGGAAGACCCCACCGGGGAACGCCCCTTTTTTCTTTTCGTGGGGTACACCAACCCGCACACGCCGCACAGTGGCGAACCTGCTCCGTTGGAACACCATTACCGCGACGCCGCTTTCGCCGACATTCCCCGCGAGCGACCTCTGGCGACGAACGGGCATGCGCGCGTGGCCCCGTATAATCCGGACGAAGCGGGGCGGCGCACCCAACTCGCCTCCTATTTTGCGGCCGTGGAGAATATCGACCATCAGATGCTCCGCCTTGTCGCGGAGCTGGAGAATCTCCGCATGCTCGACAACACCCTCATTGTTTACACGGCCGACCACGGCCACATGAACGGCCACCATGGCCTGCACACGAAGGGAAACGCCACCCTTCCGCCGAACTTTCTCGACGAGTCCATCCAGGTGCCGCTGCTCGTGCGCCCGCCGGGTGGATTGCGGAAAGGGCGGGTGGTCACCCAACCCGTCGATCTCTGCGATCTCTTTGCCACGCTTCTCGATTTCGGGGGTGCCGATGCCGCTTCCATCATCCGGGCCCAAGGCTCGCCCGGACGGAGTTTTCGCCGGCTCCCCGAGGACCCGTTCCATCCTTGGAGAGCCCTTCAATTCTGTGAATACGGTCCGAACCGCATGGCCCGATCAGCCACAGCCAAACTCATCCGGCGTTTTCCGCATCCCTTTGGACCCGCCTATGGGGATGAATTCTATGATCTCGCGGGCGATCCGCGCGAGACCACCAATCGCATCGACGATCCGGCCTTTGCCCATGTCATCGACGAAATGAGCCGGGCGCTCGATGAACACTTCTCCCAATATGAGAGCCCCGCCGCTTCCGGTCGCTTGCCGGAGGCGCTTTCCCGTGTGCACAACACATCCGACTCATGGCGCACCGCTCCGGGGAGCGATGATCATCGCCAATGACGGCACCATGACCGCCGACCGTCACCAACGCCTTCTTGCCTGGCTCAATGAGCGGGGCTACCTCTCGGTGGGGGAAATCGCCCCGGCCTTTGGCGTGACGGCCATGACGGTGTGGCGGGATCTGCGAGTGCTCGCCGAGCTGGGGCTTCTTCGGCGGGTGCGTGGCGGGGCGCGAGCCCTTGGCGTGGCCGCGGAGGCCGGTTTTGAACGCAAGGAGGTCGAGGCGCGCCCGCGCAAGGAAGCGATTGCGGCGGAGGCGGTAAGGGCATTTGTCCGCGAGGGAACGGTCATTGTCCTTGAAGGGGGGACAACGGTGGCGGCGATGCTCCCCCATCTGCCCGAGGAGCGTGTTTCTTTGCTCACCAACAGCCTGCCGGTGGCGCATCAGGCCCGATTGCTTCGCCCGCGTCTTCCTCTGCGTTTGATCGGCGGTTGGATGAGTCCGGTTTCCGGCAACCTGACGGGGGCGGAGGCTCTACGGGAGATCGCGCGGTTGCGCGCCGACCTTTGTTTCCTCGGGGCCAGCGCCTTCGATGCCGAGCTTGGCCCGACTGATCCGAATCCCCTCGAAATCGAGGTAAAGCGTGCGTTTTCGGCCATCTCCCGCCGCACCATTCTTCTTCTCGACGCGGGCAAGTTCGGTCACCGTGCCGCCGCCGTCACCCTGCATCCCCGCCGTATCAACGACTTGGTGACCGATGCGCCACCTCCCGACGACGTGCGTGCCCGCCTTCGCGCCCACGGCGTGCGCCTGCACGTGGCGGTTGGCGACGAGGGGTTTTGAGGAGGCGACGAGGGCCTTTGATCCCGAAGAGATCCCGGGCTGAAGCAAAACCTTTGCCGCGCCCGCAGGCTCTATGCCCAATTCTGAATACGAAGTCCGGGAACCCGCGAGAACTCCGCCACATTATTGGTCACAAGCGTAAAGCCGAGGGACTTTGCGTGTGCCGCAATGAGCGTGTCGAGCGGTCCGATCGGTTTCCCCAGGCGTTCGAGTTCCGCTCGAATTTCCCCATAGGCAAGGGCCGCTTCCGGTGAAAAGGGAACGATCTCAAGGGGCGAGGTGAATTGCTGAAGCGCTGACTCGTTTTGCGCCGGGCGCCGGCTCTTCCGTACGCCGAAGCAGAGTTCCGCATAGGTTATCGAGGAAATTGCGACCTGCCCGACTTCCAGCCGCCTGAATTTTCGAAACACCTTTTCCGGGCGTTCCTTAATGACATAGATACAAAAATTTGTATCCAGCAGGAACTTCACAGGCCCTCCCTTTGGTCATGTATGCCTTGATCCCGCTCAACGAGAAAATCATCGGTGAAGAGGTCGACGCTTTCGACAAGGGCATCCCATGATCCCTCCGACGGCATGAGAAGAACGCCCTTGCCCATTTTCCGGAGGTAAACGCGGTCCCCTGGGAAACGGTATGCCTTGGGTAATCTCACAGCCTGGCTGCGGCCGTTTTTGAAGAGTCGTGCGGTATCCATGGTTTCTAAAGGAATAGACCAATGGTATCTATTGTCAAGGCATTCCCTCATCCGTTTCCTTGATGAGGAGGCGGTGGAAGTGATGGGTGGCGGGGGAGGGTTCGATGCGCAGACGGAAGGCACCGTCTGCATGGGCTTCGAAAGCGGCTTCGGCGGAGGTCAATCGAGTCCATGGTGACGAGGGCGAGGGCGCGCTTTCGGGGCTCAGGTGCAGGAAGGTTTCGCCAGTGGAAAGCGCCAGCGGTGCGCCGCCGTTGACGCGCACAAAACGGAGTGGTCCGCTGGCGCGGGGAAGCCACAGTCGCCAGCCGTTCTCCGTTGCCGTGACCTCTCCGGCGCGCACGGTACGCGGGGTCCATGGGCCTTGGGGCGCGGCGGCCAGCTCGATGAGGTAGCGCAGGACCTCCCCGCCGCCGGGATCGGGCCACCAGACATCGTCGCGCGAAATTCGGGACGGGAGTCCGTAGTGGGCGCGTAAGGTGCGGACAAGGTCGGGATCGCCCGCGAGGCCGGTGTCGGCGATCCGAAGGCGGGCAAGATCGAAGGTGGCCGCCGCGCCTTCCGCCGTCTCCCCACCGAGGCGCAGGCGTGTGAAGGCCGTGTCGGCGTTGTGCGCGGAGTGGATGACACCACGTTCGATCGGATCCTTGTCGACGACGAGGGCGAGGAATTCGCGTTGGCGTATCCATTCCACCATGACCCACGTGTCCTCCCGCATGGGCGCGGCCACGCTGCCGCCGAAACCGGTGGAGCGGATCCGTTTGCTGCCGTGGTCGTATTCAAGGCGAAAAGGTTCCTCTGCCGTGGCGTATTCCATCCGCATGATCGGCGTAAGGCCGCTTTCGCGCCCATGAACCCGCAGGAGAAGGAGAATGCGCGGTTGCTCCGTATTCAATTCGAAGGCGAAGGCGCGGGCTGTGCCGGTGTGGCGGTTGATGGCGAAGAAGAGGTGGTCGGGGGCAAACCGGAGAAAGGGAAAGGTGTGGTCGTTTGCCACAAGCTGCGGACGCTCGGCGGTTGTGCGGGCGATGAGGTGGTGCGCACTGACCGCGCTGCCGATGCGCCCAACCTTGTCGTCCGGATCGACCAACGAAACCTGCCCGCCTTCCGTGCCTGCGTCCGCCCAGAGCCGCGCATGGCGCGCCGGGTCGAAATCGGCGATGACGCGGGGCAGGCGGTCGAAGACGGTGAGCCGTTCGCCGTCTGCTTCAACAATCTCGCGAATGGCCTCAAGGTGGCGGGGAACGGACTGGGATGACGTGGTTGTGTAGTGAATGCCGAGAATGAAAAGCTGCCCGCCGTAGGCGGCGACCATGGGGTGCCCGGAATCACCCTGTGTGGGCGCGGCTTCGTCCGGGCCGCGCCCAAAGAGCGGGTTGTCAACGCCGTCGAAGTCGTGGCGGAAGAGTTCGCTCCCCGGCTGGGTGCCGCTGTCGAGACGGTTGATGCCGGCCATGCGGCGCATGCCGAAGAGCCCGATCATGGCGGCATCGTAGGAGGGCGGAACGACGCGGGCGATGGCGTAGTGGGCGATGCCGTGGTCCTCCGGGATGGGCTCGACGAGACGGCCCACGGTCAGATCGGTCGACGCTTCGATCCGCCGGTAACCGGCCACGCGGTATTCCCGCCGGGTGCCGTCGCGGGCAAGAAAGGTGAGGAAGTTCGGATGCGTGCCCGCCGTGTGGGTGGAGGTGACAAAGTGTTGCCGTGTGATCATCGTCGCGCGCCCCGCGCCCGGCAGGGTGTCCTGGTCGATGGCGATTCCCGAGGGATCGTAGTCGTGGAAAAGGAAGCCCGTGTTCACCGCTCCCGTGGAGAGGATGCGGTGGTGCCGGTCCTCGCGCGCTTCCCGGATCTGCAGGGCCTCGGCGGGCGGCGGGAGGAGCAGGAGGAGCAGGACCGTGAAAGCGCACAAGCGGGGTTTTGCGACGTTGCGGGGCATGGGACTACGTTGGCCAGGCGGGCCGCGCCCCGCGAATCTTCGGCGAATCTGTGCTTGCTTTGCGCGAACCCATGAATCTTCGGAGCACCCGTTTCCTGCCAATGGGCACGACGGCCGCAGATGCGGGTTGACTTGGCTACGAATTCCTCTCAACTTGGCCAAGTGAAAGTGAAAACGGGAAACCTTCGGAATAATCTCAGCCGCTACTTGAAACGGGTTCGACAAACGGGGGAGACCATCGTGGTTCTGGATCGCGAGGAACCGGTTGCCGAATTGCGCCCTTATGGCGGCACGGTTGCGGAAGTTGCCAAGGATGTTTGGTCGCAGCGCGAACGCCATATTCGGGAAAAAGGTGGTTGGACCGAGGATTTCGAGTTGCCCACCCGTCGAACCCATGCGCACAAACACGACAATCCTCTTGATTGATGGGATCTCTCTATTTGCTCGATACCTCCGTCTTCTCTCAGCCGATTCGCCCCGAACCGGTTCCTTCATGCCAGACCAGGTGGCGGCGGCACGGCGACGACCGCTTGGCTGTTCCCGCCATGGCGATCGCGGAACTGGAATACGGGCTCTTCCTCAGGAACTCCGAGAAACTTTGGGAGGCTTATCGAAAGATCCTCAAAGGCCGCCTCCAAACTCTTGAGTTCGGGACCCGGGCGGCTTCGGTCTTTGGCGAGATGAAGGCCCGGCAAAGGCAACTCGGGAAGCCTGTCGACGACTTCGACTTGGCGATAGCCGCTGTCGCGGTCAGTCACGACCTCATCGTCGCGACCCTCAATCTGCGTCACTTCAAGTTGATTGCCGGGCTGAAGTGGGAGGACTGGTCGAAGAGCTAACGGCGGGGCAAAGTCATTTTGATGTGCACTTCCTTTTGCGCGAGGCCATTGGCGGGCACCTCGACACGGGGGTCGGCACGGGTTTTCCCGTCGACGGTAAAGGCGGCGGTGGAACCGCGGCAGATGTGGATATGAAAATCGGTCCCGCGAAAGGGGCGGGTGTAGCGGACGCCCTCCCATGCGGCGGGGATTTGGGGCTTGAGTTCGAAGCCCTCGGGCGAGCGGCGGAAGCCGAGGAGCCGGTCGACAAGGTTGAGCCAGTTCCATGCGACGGTGCCGGTGCGCCATGGGTCTTCGGAGACATGGTGTTCGGCGCGGAGGGCGCTCGGACCGATGTAGCCGTTGACCTGGGCATAGGGCTCGGAGCGCTCGGGGGAGGGGAGGATGCTCATGAAGGTGTCGAAGGCCTTTTCCGTGCGTCCGGCTTCGAAGTCCGCCGCGACCTTGAAGGCGGCGGCATGGCAGTAGACATTGCCGTTTGTGAAAAAGCCCGGCGGGGTGCCGCTGAGCTGGCCGATGCCCGGATGGTATTGCGTAAAGGCGGGCCAGTTGTGCACCGGGCCGACGGGCGTATCGACAATGGGTTCGACTTTTTGCATAATGGCTTCGTAGGTGGCCGCGTCGATGACACCCGAGAGGTGCGCCCATGATTGGGGGTTGAGGAAGACCTTGCCCTCGCTTGCCGTGTGCGTGCCAATGCGGAGCCCGTCGTCGTTGATGGCGTAGATGAAGTAATCGCCGTCCCAGCCATGTGCAAAGATGGCGTTTTTGAGAACACCGAATCGTTCGTCGCACAAAATGGCGGTGGCCGTATCGCCCTTCCAGCGGGCGATCTCACCGGTGAGGCGGAGGACGCGTGCGAGGGCGAAGCTCATCCATACGCTTTGGCCGCGCCCGGCCGTGCCCACTTTGTCCATGAGGTCGTTCCAGTCGCCGTAATGGATGAGGCTCAGGCCATGCGCACCGCGGTCGTTCCAGAGAAACTCCATCGCACGCAGAATGTGTTCCCAGACGGACCCTTCGCCCTTGTCGGAGTAGGGGACGGTTTCATCGAGGAGGGAAAGATCGCCGGTTTCGCGCAGGAGGGCATCGACCGCATGGCTGATCCACGAGGGTGAATCCGCGTAGTGTTTGTCGGCGGCCGCGATGTCCATGCTGGCGACTCGGAAGGCGCGCGGACAGAAACCATCGGAGCGCTGGTTGCGGAGGGCCTTTTTGAGGAGTGTGAGGCCCCGGCAGGGGTCGATGATGCTGATGCCGGCGGCATCCTGGCAGGTATCGCGATAGCCCTTAAAGTAGAAGCGCGCCCAGTCGCCCATGAGCTGCATCTGATGTTTCATCCATGTGTTGGCGAGGCAATTGAGATCCTTGTTCGGGGAATCGAGGGTGAAGCGCCCGAGCCGTTCCAAACAAGCTTCCCGCGTGGCCGTGAATTCGCTTTCCACACGGGTTTCGTCGGCGAGGGCGTCGCGCATCGCACGGGCCTCCGCGAGGTCGAGGACGATGCCCTGGACACGGTGGAAAGCGGCGGAATCGCCCGCGCCGAGAGAGAAATCGTGCTGAAGTGCGCCAACGAGGTGCTCGACGCTCGCCACGCCGTCTCCGAGCAGGCCGTGCTCAACGCTTTCGGGGCGCTCATAGCAACGGTATTTCCCGACAAAGGCGCGCTTGCCCACTTCCCAATGATCGGGCCGGCGGTCGGCATAGACGAAAGCGCGGTAGCGTTCGTTGACGACCGTGTGGGTGGTGTTGCTGAAAAAGAAGAGGTGCTCATCGGGCAACGGTTGCGCGCGCAGTCCGCTGATGTAGCCGTAGGGCAGGTTGATCCCGTCGAGCATGACGTTGCACGCGGTGAAGACGGAGAGCTCGCGGGGTCGCCCGCTGCGGTTGTGCAGGGTAACACTCCATACTTCGCCGTTGTGATTCCTTGGCACAAAGATGCGGATGCGGACCTCGATTCCGCGCGAGACCGTGCGCAAAAGGGTGTAACCAAGACCGTGGCGGCATTCGAACTCCTCAAAGTCGGTGTGGCAGGGGTAGTAGGCCGCGCTCCAGAATTCTCCGGTCTCGCGGTCGCGGATGTAGACCGCGCGCGGGTCTCCGAGGGCGTCCTGTTTGCCGAGGAAGTTGGTCAGAACCCCGGCCTCGTTCTGGTGGAGCGCATTGCCGTTGAGGTTTTGTGCCACACTGGCAAGGTAGGTGTCGTTCCAGAGGTAGTTGAACCAGTCGCGCGGTGGGTGCGGCGTTGTGATGATGTATTCCCGTCCATCGGGAGAGAAGTGACCGTAAGCATCCATAGAGGGCCGGAGTTTAACATTCGCTTTCGTTAAGGGGAATGGACGCATTCGACAATTCCGCCGCAGGAGTCGACGTAGGCGAGCGAGGGGATTGTCAGGCGAAGCGAAGTTGCCCAACGTGCCTTCCCATGGAGCTTTCTACCCCTGCGGTCACCCTTCCGCCCTGGCAGGATCTCAGCCTGCACGAGCAGGTTAGCCAGTTGGTTGTCTTTCACCTTTCCCACGATATCGCGCGATCTCCCGATGTGGCCGCCTATCTGCGCAAATATCCGGTGGGTGCGGTCTTCGCCGGCGGAGAGGTCATTGAAGACGGGACAAACCGCTTCGAGGCCGTGCGCGCGCTCGTCGACCGCTGCCAGGCGGTCTCGCGCGTGCCCCTGCTCGTGGGCGCGGACCTCGAAAATGGCTGTGGCGATGTTCTCCCCGGGCTTACCCCCTTGCCGTGGCCGATGGCCCTCGGAGCGGCCAACGATGTTGACCTTGCCCGTCGCTACGGCGAGGTCACCGCGCTCGAAGGCGCGCGCGGGGGCATCAATTGGGCCCTCGCCCCGATGGCCGACCTCAATCTCCACCCCCTCAGTTCAAACGTGGGCACGCGCGCTTTCGGGGATCGTGCGGAACACGTGCTTCCGCTTCTCAAGGCCTTTTGCCGGGGCCTGCGTGCGCAAGGGATGGCGGACTGCGCGAAGACCTTTCCCGGAGACGGCTCCGATTACCGCGACCAGCACCTCACAACCACGCTCAATCAACTCGATCGCGCGGACTGGGAAGCCTCCTACGGGAGCGTCTTCCAAGGGTTGATCGACGACGGTGTGGAGAGCATCATGATCGCCCATATCGGCATGCCGGCTTTTCAGGAGCGCAATGCGCACGACGGCTACGATCCGGCAACGCTCTCGCGGGAAATCATCACCGGCCTGCTCAAAGAACGGATGGGCTTCAAGGGCTTGGTCTTGAGCGATGCCTTTGGAATGGGCGGCTTGCTTTCCCACGGCGACCTCACGGAGTCGGCTGTTAAGGCTTTTGCCTGCGGTATGGACATGGTCCTTTGGCCGGGCGAACGGTTTGTCGACCGCGTCATGGAAGAGCTCCGGAGTGGACGCATTCCCATGAGCCGCCTTGAAGATGCTCTCGCCCGTATCTGGCGGATGAAGGCGCGCTACGCCGTGACCTCGCGCGACCCGGGTGAGGAAGCAACGATCCGCGCCGAAGCCGTCGCGGCGGAGACGGCGGCAAAGTCCCTCACCCTGCTGTGGAACCGTGGGGAAACCCTGCCCCTTAGGCCAGAGCGGGACCGCCGCGTCCTCCTCCTCGGCATCACGCCTTACGACAAAGCCTATGCGCGGTTCGAAATCCTTCGCGATGAATTGGGTCGGCGCGGTTTTCTTGTGGAAATGAACCGTCACCTCACACCGGAGGGGCTGGCGGCCATGGAAGGGGATTTTGATCGTATCCTTGTGTGCCTTGAAAGGCAATTCCACCGCCCGCTCGGGCCGATGGATCTTTTCGGCGAAGACGCGCGCAACCTTTGGTCGTGCAGTTGCGCAGGCTGGCAGAAAATGGTCGTGGTTGGTTTTGGTTCGCCCTATCTGGTCCCCTGGTATTTCCCGCAGGTCCCCGCCGCCGTCAATGCTTACAGTGCCGTCCCGGCGGCCCAGCACGCCGTGGCCGCCGCCTTGTGTGGCGAAGCGACCTTTCCGGGAATGAGCCCGGTGGTTTACGAAAACCGTTTCGGTGTGAGCGATTTGAGCGCATGGCGCACGCCGTAGGCTGAAGCTTCAGCGAGGCCGGTAGTTGTTTGGTGTTGTCGAAGCCGCAGGGCGACCGCTCGCTGAAGCTTCGCGCTACAAAAATGAGCCGCATGGCGCACGCCGTAGGCTGAAGCTTCAGCGAGGCCGGTAGTTGTTTGGTGT
>JAFIGE010000205.1 GCA_020831585.1 Opitutales bacterium
CATCGCCGACCAACTGCGCGGGGCGATGAACGCGGACGATTTTCGCGACTACATGCTCTCCTTCCTCTTCCTGCGCTACCTCTCGGACAACTACGAGAAGGCGGCGAAGAAGGAATTGGGCAAAGACTACCCAGAGTGGCAGGAGCATCCTGCTCCTGATTCTGAAAAACAAGGGAGCAGGATGCTCCCGCCACTTTCAATCCCGCCACTCTCAATCTGGTATGCCAACAACCCGGACGACATCCCGGCCTTCGAAAAGCAGATGCGGCGCAAGACTCACTACGTGATCCAGCCGCAACACCTCTGGAACAGCATCGCCAACCTCGCCCGCACGCAGAACCCCGAGCTACTGAACACGCTCCAGGCGGGCTTCAAATACATCGAAACCGAGTCCTTCGAGAGCACCTTTTCCGGACTCTTCTCGGAGATCAACCTCGGCTCCGACAAGCTCGGCCGGACCTATGCCGACCGCAACGCCAAGCTCTGCACCATCATCCAGAAGATCGCCGAGGGCTTGAACGAGTTCTCCACCGACATCGACGCGCTGGGCGATGCCTATGAATACCTCATCGGCCAGTTCGCCGCCGGGTCCGGCAAAAAGGCCGGCGAATTCTACACCCCGCAGCAGATTTCCGACATCCTCTCGACCATCGTCACCCTCGACAGCCAATCGCCCGACCAGGGTCCGAAGCAGCGCCTCGACAGCGTGCTCGATTTCGCCTGCGGCTCCGGCTCCCTGCTCCTCAACGTGCGAAAAAAGGTGGCAGGAGCTTCCAGCTCCCATCAGAAACCGGGGAGCAAGATGCTCCCACCACTATCGGGCAGCATCGGCAAAATCTACGGGCAGGAAAAGAACATCACGACCTACAACCTGGCGCGTATGAACATGCTCCTCCACGGGGTGAAGGATACCGAGTTTGAAATCTACCACGGCGACACCCTGACGAATGATTGGGATCTGTTGCGCGAGCTGAACCCGGCGAAGAAACCCAGCTTCGACGCCATCGTGGCCAATCCGCCCTTCAGCTACCGCTGGGAACCGACGGATGCCCTCGCCGACGACGTGCGCTTCAAGAACCACGGCCTCGCCCCCAAATCGGCCGCCGACTTCGCCTTCCTCCTGCACGGCTTTCACTACCTCAAAGACGAAGGCGTGATGGCCATCATCCTGCCCCACGGCGTCCTTTTCCGGGGCGGCGCCGAAGAACGCATTCGCACGAAACTCCTCAAAGACGGCCACATCGATACCGTCATCGGCCTGCCCGCCAACCTCTTCTACTCCACCGGCATACCGGTGTGCATCCTCGTGCTCAAGCGCTGCAAGCAGCCCGACGACGTGCTCTTCATCAACGCCGCCGAGCACTTCGTGAAAGGCAAACGCCAGAACCAACTGACGGACGAGCACATCGCCAAGATCATCGACACCTACCAGTTCCGCAAAGAAGAGGACCGCTACGCCCGCCGCGTGGAGATGGCCGAGATCGAAAAGAACGATTTCAACCTCAACATCTCCCGCTACATCAGCACGGCCGTGGCGGAGGAGGAAATCGACCTGGCGGCAAACTTTGCGAAGCTGACCGCTCTCGAGGAGGAAATCCAAACCACCACCGAAAAGCACAATGCCTTCCTGGAAGAACTGGGCCTGCCCCTTTTGCCCAATGGAATCAGCAAGTCTTCGTCTTGATCAAACGAGGGTCGGCTAAAGGGAATGGATGGAGAAAAGGGATCTACCGACGCACTACCCCCGCCTCATCAACGGTGTCTACCCCACAAAAACCTTCTCCCGGTGCCATTCCAGTAGCGCGGGATCGGGCAGGTTTTTTTCGGGGGCGCGGAGGGGGGAGCCTTCGAGGAGCTGGAAGTTTTCGCGGAGGGTATCGAGGGTGGTGGCGTCGCGGAGGGCGGGGCTGAGGACGAGGCGGGTGGCCTCGTCAAAAGTGATGAGGCCGCGATCAAAGGCGGCGTCGTGGAGGGCGTTGAGGCAGAGCCCGTTGCGCGGGTTGACGCGTTCGCTCTCCGAGGCGGCCCAGGGGAGGATGTGGCTGGCGCGGAGGAGGGCGGGAAAGGGGTTGCCCGTGAGGCAGCAGCGCTGTCCGTAGCTGCTCAGGACGACGCGGCGGAAAAAGCGTTGGTGACGCCGGACACGCACGATGCCGGTGGCCTCGGAGGGTCCGGCGGGGATCTCGTCGGCGGGCGGCTCGATTTCCCGGGCCTCGGCGGTCGCTTCCATTTCGTCCACGAGGTCGAGGGGCCGCTCCTCAAATTCGCCCCAAACCGCGCGGTCCAGTTGGCTTGCTCCGCTCAAGCCCACGACGCCCCGCGCCCGCTCGGCGGGATCGAGGGAGGTGAAGTTGTTCAGCTTCATGGCAATCGAACCGGGGGTGCGCCCCAGTCGCTCGGCCAGGGCGACAATCGGCGGGTGCGTGCGGTGTTGCTGACCGAAGGGCGTGCGGTGGTAAAGGCGCAGAGCAAGGAGCAGTTCCTCACGGGTCCAGGCACGGCGGATGGCGGTCATGGGCGGAAGATTTCCAGGACGGTGGCCAACCGGCAAGGAAAAGGGCGGGGAGAAATTCACCGAAGAGCGGTCGTTTTCGGCGGGATGCACGCGTGGGACCGCCCCCGAACCGGAGGTTCGGGGTTACCGGTCGGGAGGCGCGGGGAATTGTCGCGGCGGCGGTGGTGAGTGGTGGCGGCAGCCAATCGGTCTTGGTCTCGCTATCGGTCTCGGGGTCGAAAAGCCCCATCAGCGGATTCGATCAATGGCGATGGCGGGACGGAGGGAGAGGGAGACGAAGATGTTATCCCCAGTTCCCCACCAGAACCACTTCCGGGTGCCGGTTCAGGAGGGGGCTCTGGAAAGTATTGTTGCAGGGCCCGGCTGAACAGGTAGCTCATCGAAACCCCCTCTCTTTTCGCGGCGGCCCGCATGGGGTCGAGCGGCAGCCGGGGCACCCGGACGGACATCTGCCGTTTTGGCTTCTCCCGTGAACCGAGATGGTCGAAATCGACCGCGCTCAGAGCGCGCACGATGATCTCCGACAGGGAAGCACATTCGCCGGCCTCTTTCAAAGCGACCATTTTGGCCATGTAGGCCTCGTCCACCTCGAAAGCGAAGGGTGCCCCGCGCTCCTTGACGTTATTCAATTCTCGTTCACGCATGGTTCTTGGTGGACGTGCAGAACTCGGGATCTTTGGAGACTTTCGGTGGGTTTTTCATGGGGCGGGCGGGAAACGGGCGACTTTTATCGGAAAGGCCCAACCTATGAGGGCATTCATTGTCTTGAATAGGGCCGATCCCCGGATCGGCGAGAAAATAAGGAAGCTTTCGGCAATGAATGGCTGACCTCGCCATCGAGAAGGCTTGCCGGAAAGAGGTGGTGTCAAAATCGAAATCGAAAACGCCCGTCAGCGGGTTCATTCGACAGCGATTGCGAGACCGATACCGAGACCGAGGGAGAGGGAGAGGGAGAGGATGCCTCATTTCGTGAGTTTCGTGTCTTTCGTGGACAGATTTTTCCCGTGGGTGAGGGGATTCTCCAACGGTGGCCAACCGGCAAGGAAAAGGGCGGGGAGAAATTCACCGAAGAGCGGTCGTTTCCGGCGGGATGCCCGCGTGGGGCCGCCCCGAACCGGAGGTTCGAGGTTACGGGTCGGGAGGCGCGGAAAAGTGTCGCGGCGGCGGTCCTGGATGCTGGCGGCAGCCAATCGGTCTCGGTCTCGCTATCGGTCTCGGGATCGAAAAGCCCCATCAGCGGATTCCATCGACGGCGATTGGCGAGACCGAGACGGAGGATCAGAGAAGTCGGGCTATTTTCGGGATGGCGCCAAGGGGTTGCGCCACCGCAGGCCTTCAAAACGGAAGAAGTCCGTGTCGCAACTGTGCAGCTCCGCCTGGTGCTCGATCGCCAGCGCCGCGAGGTAGGCGTCGGTCGTCAGGTTGGCGGCCGTTCCGAGGTCGGTGAGGAAGGAAAGAAACCGATCGGGAAAGCGTTTCCCGGGCTCCATGACCAAGACACATGGCTGATCGAGCCAGGACCGCACATGATCGACCGCGGCCGCAGTGGCCATGGGTTCCCGCAAGACCCGCGGATGCGTCATCAGGCGAATGAACCCGGCGGCCACCACCCAGGGCAATCCCACCGGACGGGAGCCGTTGAGGCAGCGCTCCCACCAAATCCTCGCAGCCTTGTGCTGGGGGTCGGCGGCGTTGTAGGCGTAGACCAGCAGGTTCACATCGGGCAGAATCACGCTCTCTTCTTCCCGCTGGCATCGGCAAAGGCCAAGGCGTCGAGTTCATCCACCATTTGCGACAGTTTAGCCCGGTCCACTCCCGGCTGATAGTCGGAGGAGTGGGGCCGCACACGAAACGGTTTGCGGGCGGTAGCCTCTTTCATCATCAGCCCCCTGCGTAACCCTTCGTTCACCACCTGCTTCAAAGAAACACGGCCCGAGGCCGTTTCCTGCCGAATTCGCTCAGCAACGTCCGGATCCAAGGTCAGCGTTGTTCTCATGATCGTCCTCATCTTGCATCTGAAAATTCTGATGTTAAGACATCAAATCCGGTGCCGTCGCTCCCGCGTGATGCTTTGGGGACTTGGAGCCGTTTTGCCCCTGTGCACGGCGAAGAGCGGTCATGGGCGGGAGATTTCCAGGACGCTGGCCAACCGACCCGGAAAAGGGGGAGAGAAGAATTACGGGAAAGGACGAAGGAGGGAGACGAAGAGGAAGGGGGGAAGACGAAGAGGAAGTATCTGGACCTCGAAACCCTCTGGATCGTTTGCCCGCACCAACAACTTGCTCATTGACCCAGAACAATTTACTCAGCAAGATGAGTAAAACAATGAGACGTTCCCAACTCTACGATCGATTGCTTTCGCGCGTCGGGGAGCCCCGGCGCTTCATTCAAGTTCTGGCCGGACCCCGACAAGTTGGAAAGACCACCTTGGTGCGACAGGTCATGGGCGACTGCGGGCTTCCCGCGCATTACGCCTCCGCCGATGAACCCACCCTGCGCGACCAGTTCTGGCTGGAACAGCAATGGGATCTTGCCCGCATCAAAGCCCGCAACCATCCCGGGGGCGCGCTTCTCGTCATCGATGAAGTGCAAAAAGCGGCCCGCTGGCCGGACTCCGTGAAACGGCTTTGGGACAGCGACACCCACGACGCGACCCCTCTGAAAGTCGTGCTGCTCGGCTCGGCTCCCCTGCTCATTCAGTCCGGGCTCACGGAGAGCCTCGCGGGTCGGTTCGAAACCATCCCCGTTCCCCACTGGTCATTTGCCGAAATGCGGGAGGCCTTCGGGTGGGATCTCGAAAAATACCTCCTCTTCGGTGCCTACCCCGGGGCCGCCCCCCTGGCCGACGACCCGGACCGCTGGCGGCAATACATCAACGACTCCCTCATCGAAACCACCCTCTCCCGCGACATCCTCCTGCTCACACGGGTCGACAAACCCGCTCTCCTCCGGCGCATGTTTCAACTCGCCTGCGCCTATTCCGGTCAGATCCTCGCCTACCAGAAAATGCTCGGCCAACTCGTTGATGCCGGCAACACCGTTACCCTGGCCCACTATCTTCAGCTCCTCGAAGGCGCGGGCATGGTCGCGGGCTTGCAAAAATTTTCCGGAAACCAAATCCGCCAGCGCGCCTCCAGTCCCAAGCTGCAGGTTCTCAACACCGCCCTCATGACCGCCCAGTCCGGTCGCTCTCCCGACGCCCTGCGCACCGATGGCGACGCCTGGGGTCGCCTCATCGAATCCGCCATCGGCGCCCATCTTGTCAACACCGCCATGGGCACCGGCATCACCGTCACCTACTGGCGCGAGCGGAACCTGGAGGTTGATTTCGTCCTCCAGCGTGGCGACGCCCTTGTCGCCATCGAAGTAAAGAGCGGGGGCCGAAAGCAAACCCTCCCCGGCATCGCCGCCTTCGACAAAAGCCACCGGCCCACGGGCAAGCTCCTCGTCGGCGGTCAAGGCATCCCCCTCGCCGAGTTTCTTCAGGCACCAGCCGCTCACTGGCTCGCCGAAAGATAACCTCCCTCTCCCTCTCCCTCCTGAGCGCAGCGAAGTCCCGGGAAAACGGAACCGAAGCCGCCCGGCACCTGGGGAAGGAGCCCAAACCCGAAGCGTTCACGACCGGAGTTGTTTTCGATTTCCGCAGGGTTGATGGATAGCGATGGTTCATTCATGTGCGTAAGAGGAAGGAGAAAAAAAACTTGCCGAAATTTTCGGTTCTTCGGGGAAGTTTGTGGAAACACTCTGTGTCGAGAAGGTGTGCCGGTATAAGGCAGAGATGACTTGGCCCCCTTCGCCAGCCAAGTGTGATCACCGCATGAGAACATCGGAGAACGTCGTTTTTTGAAAACAAGCACATACCTGGAGCCCTTCTGAGCTTCTCTGAAAAACGCGGAGTAAACGCCCTACGCCCAAAGGGCCCGCCAGGTCCTCGAAGCCATCCAGGGTGAAAATCCCAAGTGGCAAAAACACCCGGTGCCGCGCCTCGAATACTGGCGGCCGATTGCCTTGACGATGGCGGACTATTTCGGTCCGTTGGCGTGTATGCGCTCTTGTCTATTGTGCTGCCGGGCGGCGTGGTTTTTTCGCCGTCTTTCTTTTCGCGTTTAGCCATGTGGAGGGAACGGTTCGGGTGGCGGAAAACGATTTCCATTTCGGATATTGGTTCTGCTGAAAGCCCGGCGGGCACTTTCCCGGACCACATGATGGAACCAACCCCTGGTGCAATTGCAGTGGCGCTATTTTCACATTGCCGGCGACTCTGGCCCGCGCACCCGGCTCCGCCTTGACAATATCCTCGTGACATCCGGGTTGCCTTCCGGCGGACCGGCGTCCTTCGCCGCCTGGATCGCCGACCCGTCGTTCGGCGTGCCCGCAGAACGACAGGGACCCCACGACGATCCGGCGGGCGACGGCATGGCCAATTTTCTCAAGTTTGCCTTCGGACTTCATCCAATGGTGCCGTCCGCACATGCGGGACCGGTAATGGCGTTGTCGATCAACGGGCCGCCCCCCTTCCTCACCCTGACCTACCGTCAGCGAACGGGCGGGCACGGAACTCCGGGAATCGACTACGTTGCCGACGGCCTTCGATACACGGTGCCACTACTGTCCGATTAAAAGTCGTTGAATGTCAACTGGTTAGATGTTTCTAAGTC
>JAFIGE010000206.1 GCA_020831585.1 Opitutales bacterium
GAACTCAATGACCGCGTTCAAAGTGCCATTCCTAAAGCCGACAGGCTGCTAGAGACCGCTTCTAGTTTTTTTTGCGAATCTCGCTTTTTTTTGCGGGTTTTTGCTGGAATTTTACCTAGCGTATACACTAGATGTTAATCGATCACTCTCCCTCAACCAAACCAGCAATCAGGGAGCCGATCAATATTCCATCAACTTCCCCACCGCAGGCACGTTCCCCCCTCGCCCGTCAAAGTCAAAAAAACGACACCTCCCTCCTCGGTGCCGGGGAGCTGATTTGGATTCGCTGCGCCCCCAAGGTCTGCCGCTCCGATAAAAGAAAAAACGGCAAATCAGCGGCGACGGCGGTGCCAGAAAGCGAAGCCCAGCGCCGCAAGCCCAAAGAGCGCGGCGTAGGTGGAGGGCTCGGGGATCACCTCGACAGTAAAATTAGCCGAGCTGCCCACCATGCCCACTCCCGATATCGTGACAGGTCCCCCATCAGCGATATTGTGCGTAGAGGTCAGGGTCGCAACGCCGGAAGCATGGCGAATTTGAACTGCTCAACCGTGCGGGACTGCCGTTCATCAAACCGGGAAGCCTCTCTTTGGCGGAAGGCGACGGAATTCTCGGCTTTCTATCCAATCGTGCCCTGGGCCCTGTTTCCCGCTGGAGGGAAGGTCTGGTGGTCACGGTTTCGAACCAACCGGACAAGGGACGCATGTCGGTGGTGTGTTCCGACGACCGCGCGGTGGGGCGGATGGCGGCGGAGTATCTGGACAGCCTCGGCTTGCGGAATCTCGCTGTGCTTGGTTGGTGGGGGGGGTATGCGGGGGAACGGGCGGATGGGTTTGCGCAGGCGGCAAACACAGGGGGCCGCGTCTGTCGGGTGTTTCGCGGGAGAGCGGGCGCGCGCAACAAAGAGATGGAGCATTTGCTGGACGGGGAGATCGGGGCCTGGCTCCAGTCGCTGCCGACGCCATGCGGTATCTACTGCGTGGACGACCGGTTTGCGGTGGAGGTGCACAAGTGGGCGCACCAGCTTGGGCGGCGGATACCCGACGATTGGGCAATTCTAGGAACCGACAATGATCACCTGCTCCTGGGTCTGCTCGACTGTCCCGTGAGCAGCGTGGAGCTTAATGGACGGGAAATCGGATTTGCGGCGGCCAAACTCCTCGCGGCCCAACTGCGCAATCAGGCACCGGAGCCGGTGCGCATAGAGATTCCGCCCATGCGCGTGGTGCGGCGGGCCTCGACCGATCTTCGCTACGATGAAGACCCCGTCGTGCGGGCTGTCCTTGCCCGCATGACCGCAGACCCGGGCCGCGCATGGACGGTCACCTCTCTTGTTGAGGGCCTGGGGCTCTCACGCCGCGCCGCCGAATTGCGCTTCCGGAAACAGACGGGCGGAGGAATCTACGACCGCCTCATTGACCTGCGCATTGCACGGGCCAAGGAAGCGCTCATGGACGGCACCGAATCGGTTGGGCGGATTTCCGAAAAACTCGGCTTTTATGACCAGCGGCAACTCAGCCACCTCTTCAAGCTCCGCACAGGAATGACGCCCCGCGATTTCCGCCGTCGCCATGAGATAACCGAGAGTTGAATCCCGGCATCAACGGGGTAAAGAAATGCCTCGCGGCGGAGAATTCCGGGCAAGCCGACAACACACGCACAACGGCGCAGTCCGGAGCCGTCGATCCGGAGCGGATCAAGCGTCCGGCGCGTCCGTAACTTTCACCTCATCCGTCCCCGCAGCCGGGCGCACCGGGATGTGGACCTCGAACTGCTTACGGAACCAGGGCGTGAAAGGTCCGTGCCAAAAGACCCCGTAGGCTTCGCCATCGATCTCCCACGCCTCCTGCTCGGCAAGCCACGCGCGCAGGGCGTCTTCCGCGCGGTGGAAGTTGCGCTCGCTATAGGCTCCCCGACCACCAATCGCCCCGACTGTGCGCGGGGGCTGTTCGATCACGCGCACGCCCTCTTCGTCCCCGGCCACCTTGCCTTCCTCGGAAGGAGCGACCCAGAAAAGCATCGCTCCGGGCTCCATGCGGGCTTCCACGGGGGTGGTCATGGCGATATCGTGCCGACTGATGTAGCGGAAGAGGGGGCGAAAGAGACGGTTGCTGTTCTCGAAATACGCCCCCTCCGCCGTGCTTTCGAGAAGTATCCCGCCCGGTAGGTGCTTGATCTCCATCACATCGGCCTCTGTGCGGGCAAAGGCATCGGTGGCGGTGGCGGGCGAAACACTCATTGTGTGGAAGAATCCCCAAAGAAAAAAGGGCAGGAAACGGATCACAATGAAAAGTGGCACGCATTTCGAAAATCAGCAAGAGCCCGCTTCGCACACAAAAGCACGGCGTAAGGGGGCGGTGAGGCGGCGGCGGGGCGAAAAAGGGCGTTGGGAGAGACCGGGATACGACCCAGAGGAAGAATCTCGAAGCAGCGCCCGCGGCCTTCGTGGGCGTGATGAAAAGTGCGGGAATTTGGCATCGTGGCAGTGGATTTCGGGGGATACAAGGCGCGAGGCACTGCGGTTGTACCAGCGTTTTCGATTTCGCTTTGCCCGGAGCGGCCACCCTTTAGAGCCGCACCGGAACACACAAAAACAAAGGGATGAGGCCCCCGCAGCCGAGCACGGCCAGCAGCCGGTATCGCACCAAAGGCGGAAAGACGGCGACGAACTCCCGGGTGACCCGGAAGATCCCGACGAAGGCGCAATCGCGGAGTTCAAAACATTTCCAAGGACACCCGGAGCACCCCCCACCCCGCGCGCCGAAGACCTCACTTCCCCTTCCTCACGCGGTCCAGGGGAGAACCGGGCAGAATGAGTGAACTCGGGGCAAGATCGAGGGTGACCTCGCGACCAAGGAATTCGAGGAGGATGCGGACCCGCTCTTTTCCCGGAACCCGCCCGAGAATGACCGCTTCCCACTGCTTGAATGCTCCGTCGGCGATAGTCACGCTTTGGCCCGGTTCAAAAGGATCCTCCTCGGCGGCGGCCCGCGCAGCCTCGAGTTGGGCGCGCACGAGGTCGATAAAACCCGCCGGGACGAGCGGAACATAATCGCCATAGGTCACCATACCGCGCACGCCCCGGCAGGCCAGCAGCCGCCGATAGTGCTCGGCCGGTGTGCAGTGGACAAAGAGGTAGCCGGGAAACATCGCCTCCTGAAACCAAACCGGACCCCGGCGCGTATTCTTGCGAAAACGCACGATCGGGGCGAACGCGGGCAACTCGTATTCAGCCTCCAGGTGGCGGGCGGCCAATCCCTCCTTTTTGGGCAGGGTGAGGAGACAGTACCACCCCTCTTCGCAATCACGCAGATCGGGCATGAGGGTCTATCGAAAAATCAATGCCCGTGGCCGCAAGAGCCGCCCGCGTGCACGTGGCCGTGTGCAATCTCATCCGCAGTCGCGGCGCGAACATCGCGAATGGTCACGGCGAAATCCAAGGTCTCACCCGCGAGTTCGTGATTTGCGTCGACCTTTACCGTCTTGTCGCCAATGGCAGTGATTCGCACAACCCGAGGCCCCTGCGGGGTGCCTGCATGGAAGCGCATTCCCACTTCGAGGGGAGCCCCGGCTGGAAACATCGAGCGCTCCACCTCTTGCACGAGACGGGGATCCAATTCACCGTAGGCATCTGCCGGAGCCACGCGCACATTCAGCGATTCACCGCTACTGCGACCGTCAAGCGCACTCTCAAGACCGGGGATGATGTTACCATGGCCATGCAAGTAAACCAGGGGCTGGCCCTCCGCGCTCTCATCGAGCACTTTGCCATCGCCCCCCGTGAGGCGGTAATCCATCGATACAACGCAATCTTTCGCGATTTCCATTTCGTCACCCAAGGGAAGAGCCCTTGATGGGGCGAGGGAAAACTTAGCCATCCCGCCCGAGCCACCGTAGAATCTCACCAAAGGAAGGAGTTTTTCCGTAGGAAAGGATGCCGATTCGGAAGATGCGCGCGGCCAGCCAGACAGCAAAAACAGCAAACGCCAGATTGGCCAAAATGGCCACCGCCACTTGCCAGAGGGCGGGGCCGGGCGGTATGGCGAGGCGCATCATCATAAGAGAGGGGGAAAACGGAGGCACCATGGAAAGGGTCGACACAACTGTGCTCGTGGGGGACTGAATGCTCACAATCGCCAGGAACATGGGCACCATGAGCACGATGACGATGACACCGGCGTAATTTTGAGCATCCTTCAAATCCTGACAAAGGGCGCTCACCGCCGCGAAAAGCGCTCCGAAGCCAAGGAGCGAGAGCAAAAGAAAAACAACAAACCAGGCGTAGAGGGTCGGAGGGAGGTGGATGCTGTCGCCGAACTGCAGCACAGCGATGGCGAGCGTGAAAAGGTATGTCAGGGAAAAAGTCACCCCGACAGCCGCACCGGCCAATAATTTACCCGCAAACAGCTCCACTGCGGAAACCGACGAGAGCAAAACCTCCGCAATGCGCTGCATCTTCTCCTCCACAATCGAATTCAGAAGAACCGGACTGGCCATCTGCACCGCGATAAAGAGTAGAAGGACGAGCCCCATAGGGACAAGGATGGCGAATTCCTCCCGGTCACGGGCAGAAGCAATCTCCCCGTCGTCCCCGCGTTCAGGCAGGCGAAAACGCTCGAAAGCTGCGTGCCGCAATAGCGCCCGCACCCGCTCCTCTTCCATGCCCGCCTCGACAAAGCGCACGGTTTCCACGACTCCCTCAACGGATTGTCGCAGCCAACGCGGCAAGTCCAGGGCCGTCGGCGAATTCGAAAAATAATGAATGAAACGCGCTTCACCGTCACCCGAAGCCTCGCCATCCGGAACCGCTATCTCCGGACCGATCACGACAAAAGCAAATATCTGCCCGGCCCGCACTTCCGCCGCCAAGTCGAGAAGAAGTGCATCCAGCTCCGCCGCGCCCCCCGAAGACTCCCGCGCCTCCAGGAGGTAGCGCGGCGCACTCGGTCGGCCGTTTTCGGCAGCGGCAGCGATTTCTTCGTTCCGCTCCTCCGCCCGCAAGGCCAGCTCGTCAAAGATGATCCCGGATCGGTCAATCACCACCACCCGTTGATCCGAAATATCCGCCTTGCCTTCCATCCAAATCATGATGGCAAAAAGCCCTCCGTAGAGCACGATGGGAAGGACCAAACCAATCAGAAATGAGCGCGTCCACACGACACGACGAAACTCGCTAAGCGCAACTGTTTGAATCTTCGACCAACGCATGGATTTCAAGCCTCCGCCGGGGTGGTCGCATCCGCCGCCACCGGACGGGCGATGCGCACAAAAATGTCGTGAAGAGTCGGGTGCACAACCTCGAAACGGGTCACCGTGGTTACCGCCATGGCTCGCCGGAGAAGATCCTGGCTATCCGGGGGCGCGCGCAACTCAAATCCGTGAGGCGTCTCTCTGAGAATTTCCACCCCGGAAGGCCTGACCCGCAAAAACGCCTCCGGATTTTCCACATCAAGGAGGATGGTGTCGCTCCCATACTGCCTACGGATAGCGGAAACAGCGCCGTCGAGCACTTTCTTTCCCCGATAAATCATGACGAGGCAGTCGCAGAGCTTCTCCGCCATTGCCATATCATGGGTCGAAAAAATCACCGTGGTCCCCGTTTTCCTCAGCTCCTGCACGGCTTCCCGCAAGACCTCAGCATTCACCGGGTCCAAGCCGGAAAAAGGCTCATCGAGAATCACCAAACGCGGCCGCCCGATGACAGCCGAGATGAACTGAACCTTTTGTGTCATTCCTTTGGAAAGCGCCTCTGTCTTTTGGCCTCCCCACTGCACCAGATCGAGCCGGCGCAACCAGCTCTCCGCCTCGGACCGTGCCTCCGCCCCCGAAAGGCCCTTCAAACGCCCAAAGTAGATCAACTGCTCGCGCACCCGCATCTTCCGATAGAGCCCCCGCTCCTCCGGCAAATAGGCCACGCGCTCATCCGAAACACGCCGCCCCTCCTTACCCAAAACCGAGATCGAGCCTGCATCCGCCGGAATAATACGGAGGATCATCCGCAGAGTTGTAGTCTTGCCCGAGCCATTCGGGCCGATAAATCCGTATAAGCTCCCCGCAGGAATGCGCAAACTGAGATCATCCACCGCCACGTGGCGGCCAAAGACCTTCCGCACCCCATCGATAACAACCGCATCCAACGACATCTCTAAACGATTCGATCAAAAAAAGGACGCCGTCAACGGTGCAACTGGTATTTCCTCACTCAGGGAGCGAAAAGAAGGCGGGCAACCGGCCAAATGAAGGCCAGAATCATGGCAACGACCACCAGACCCAGAGCATACACCGCCCAACGTCGCACGCCATCCAGAGCCCCGCCTCTCTCAGCCCCCCACTCCGGATCATCCTCTTCAACGGTCTCCCAATCCAGAGGCTCTTCATCGTCGTCTTCAATCCAAGGCATCGCAACCACTCAAACGCTTCCCCAAAAGCTCTGGCGAGCCAAAAGCACCCTCCGTCCACACACCCCGCCATGGTTCATCCACGTCCTCGGCGCAAGATTGCCCGGGAGCCTCCTTGCCGCTTTGCCCTGCCCGCGGCCCCACGCCAGAACTCCACGCCCAAACAAAACGACGCTTCGGTGCGGCCCCCGCGATCTCGATCTCGAAGGCTCCCTCGTGATTCTTTCCGTCGGATATCCATCGCGATGTCTGCGACTCGCCTGCCTGCAATTGCCTACGCCCTTTCGACTCGCCCACTTTCGGAAAAAATATGTTCTGAACATTCTTTTGTTGACACCGCTCGTGAAATTGGTGTTTGGATTGCGATCATGAGCAGAAAATTTTGCCGCAGATTGCGATATCCACGGTTGGCTTGCCACCATCTTATTTCGCGGGTGGTGCAGAAAAGGCGGCTGATGGATGAGGAGGCGATGGAGGCGATGCGGCATATTATGCGGTCGCAGGCGGCGTTTGCGGGGATGGAGGTGCTGACGTATTGCTTCTTGGCGAATCACTTTCATATCTTTGTGCGGCTCGATCCGAAGGAGACGGAGAATCTGGACGATGCGGGCCTGGTGGCGCGGTTTCGGGCGCTGTATGGGGGGACGCGCTGTGCGTCACTGGGATTGGATGCGGATGATCTCGAGGTGATTCTGAGGCATAATGGAAGCGCCGCTGAGGGCATCCGGCGACGCTTGAAGGCGCGGATGGGGGATGTGTCGGTCTT
>JAFIGE010000207.1 GCA_020831585.1 Opitutales bacterium
CCGCCTGCGAGCGCATAATATGGCGCATCGCCTCCATCGCCTCCTCATCCATCAATCGCCTCTTCTGCACCACCCGCGAAATAAGGTGGTGGCAAGCCAATCGCGGATACTTCAATCTCCGGCAAAACCTCCTGCTCATGTGCCGACTCAAACACATGCGCATTCTCTGTCAATGTTGCAATGATCAGAACATTTAAAAAAGTTCCCGAATCAATTAAGAATTCTGTTTCTAGTAAGGGGTTGCAGCGTCTGACAAGCTTCGGGATGCCTGAAGCGTCGCTCGTCCCGCTCTGTGGTGATCTTCTGCGGTTCCCCTTGCGAAAAGGCCCTCCCGCATGTTCTTGTTTCCCCAAGAAGCCAAGAAGTGCTCGTCCGCGCGACGATATCTTGAAAGACACGGGTCGGTTGTGGTGAAATCGGGAAATGAAGAAGCCCCTTTTCCTTTTACTTACGGGTGCCGTGTTGGCGTTGATCCTTGCCGGGTGGTGGTTCCGGGATGCCGGGCACGGGGATGAGCGGGAAACGAGGCCCCTTTCCCTGGCCCCTGCGGATGCAGGACTGAGAGACCCGGTCCCATCTGCCCCACCGTCGAGGGAAACCCTTGAGCAAACACCGGATGCCCCGGCTCACCCCACCCTTTTTGGCCACCCGCCCGGCCTCACCCTCGAGGAACAGAATCAGCGCCGGGAACGGGAGCGGATTGAAGACGTGCCCGCCGAGGTGATCGAACATGCCCGCACCAAAGGCTTCCCCTTCTCCGGCGTCGTCGTCCGGGTTGTGGAGGAACACGGATTCTGGCTTGTCGCGCACGATCCGGTTGATGCTTACATGTGGGCGGCGGAGAACCGCCCAATCCACCCGGAAGATCGTGACCGTCTCGAAGAATTCGGTCCGGGCGACACCCTCCGTGGCTATATTTTCCACGGTCCCGACGGCTATCTCCTGCGCTTTCCCTGATCCCTCGCTTTCACGCCGGAAGCCTGGGGGACCCTGAATCCGCCAGAGGGCGGCAGAAAGGTGGCTGCGAACTTCCGCTCGACCTGGGCGACGAAGCAAACGCGCGAACGCCCGCCCGCGCGCCACCGCCCCGGGTCGACCGCTGCCGACAGGTCGCCTACGTGGGCAGCCCCATCCGGCGAAGGAAAAGTCCTCCGGATAACTCATCGCCGGACCGCTGGACCTAGGCCACGACGGCGGCGTGGGCTTTGCGTTCGTTGAGGAAGCTTTCGGGGTCGGCGACGAAATGGCCCGGGGCCACTTCTTCGAGGGCGGCTTCGGAGCGTGGAGGATCGCTCACCAGAAACATGGGCGAAGGCGGATCGCCTTCCAGAACAATGCGTTTGCGCGAGCGCTCCACCTTGGGATCGGGCACGGGGATGGCACTGATCAGGGCCCGCGTGTAGGGGTGCTGCGGATCGGCCATGACGGCTTCCGCCGGCCCCAACTCCACGAGGCGGCCCAGATACATCACGGCAATCCGGTCGGAAATGTATTTCACCACCGAGAGATCGTGCGAAATGAAGATCATCGTCAGCTCCATCTCTTTGGCTAGGCGGGTGAGCAGATTGAGAATTTGCGACTGGATGGAGACGTCGAGGGCCGAGACCGGTTCGTCGGCGAGGATGAGCTTGGGCTGCGGGGCGAGGGCGCGGGCGATGGCGATGCGCTGGCGCTGGCCACCGGAGAACTCGTGCGGGTATTTGCGCATCAGGCTGGGGCTGAGGCCGACCGTTTCCATGAGCTCGGCGACCGCAGCGAGGAGCGTCTTGCCGGTGAGGCGGCGGCGCGTGCGGATGGCCTCCCCGAGGGTGTCCGAGACGGTCATCCGCGGATTGAGCGAGGCGTACGGATCCTGGAAAATCATCTGGAAGTTGATGCGTTGCTTCCGCACGGCCTCGTCTGCAAGAGCTGTCAGCTCGCGGCCTTCGAGGAAAATCCTTCCCCCGGTGGCCCGCTGAAGCTGCATGATCGTGCGGGAGAGGGTCGTTTTGCCGCAACCGGACTCACCCACGAGTCCAATGATTTCACCCTTGCGCAAACGCAGGCTGACGCCATCGACTGCACGCACTTCGCCGATCTTGCGTTTGAGAATGAGCCCCTTGGTGATCGGGAAGAAAGTCTTCACGTTCTCCAGGACGAGGAAATCTTCAGCACTCATTGAGCACCTCCTCCAGGCTGGGAAGTTCGCAATCGCTCGCTCGCACCCAATGGGTCTCGGAAACCTGCTCCAGCGGCGGGGCGACGTTGGCATATTTGCCCCCGCTGCGGATGCCCTTGCGCAGGGCAAAGGCGTCGCCGGGAATGGGTTTGGAGAGGTCGGGAGGCAGACCGGGAATGGTGTAGAGCGGCTTGCCCTTCTGCCCGAGCGAGGGAATGGAGCGCTTCAGGGCAATCGTGTAGGGATGCCGCGCGCGCTCGAAAATGTCTTCCGCTGTCCCGGTTTCGACGAGGCGACCGGCATACATCACATTGATGCGGTCGCACATACCCGCCACCACCCCGAGGTCGTGGGTGATGAGGATCACCGCGCTCTTGTTCGCCGCCTGGCGCATACGGATGAGTTCGAGAATCTGCGCCTGCACGGTCACATCGAGGGCTGTTGTGGGCTCGTCGGCAATGAGCAGGTCGGGTTGCGTGATCATGGCCATGGCGATCATCACGCGCTGGCGCATTCCGCCGGAAAACTCGTGCGGATAGAAATGCACGCGCCGCGAAGCCTCCGTGATGCCCACTTCCTCCAAGGCCGCGATGGCGCGCCGCAGGCCCTCTTTCTTTGTGACCTTTTCGTGCAACTGGAGGGGCTCCATGATCTGCGTGGACACCTTCAGGTAAGGGTTCAGCGAGGTCATGGGGTCTTGAAAAATCATCGAAATCCGCTTGCCACGGATGCGCTGCAACTCCTTTGGCGTGCAACCGAGGAGGTCGGTCTTGCCGTCGAAGAGGGCGCGCCCGCGCTCAATGCGCCCCGGTGGCATAGGGATGAGGCCGAGCATGGAATAACACGTCACGGACTTGCCCGAACCCGATTCCCCCACAATCCCGAGCGTCTCGCCGCGGTGCACATGGAAGGACACGCCCTCCACCGCACGCACGGTGCCGTTGCGCGTATGGAAATAAGTGGTGAGGTCGTCGACTTGGAGAAGGGGCATGGTGCGGATCAATCCTTGCTCGATTTCGGGTCGAGGGCGTCGCGCAGGCCGTCGCCCAGGAAATTCAGGGAAAAGAGGGTGAGGGAAAAGAAGAAGGCCGGGATCACGAGCAGGTGGGGATAGAGCTGGATGTTGTCCGCGCCGAGCTTGATGAGCGATCCCCATGAAGGCTGCGGGGGCTGCACCCCGAGTCCAAGGAAGCTCAAAAAGCTCTCCAGGAGCATGACCGAGGGCACCGTCAGGGTGGCATACACCGCAACGACCCCGAGGACATTGGGAATGAGGTGACGGAAAAGAATGCGGCGCGTGCCAAAGCCGAGGGAAACTGCCGCCTCGATAAACTCCTGCTTTTTCAGGCTCTTCACCTGCCCATGGACGATCCGCGACATCGTGAGCCACTCCACCGCCCCGATGGCCACAAAGAGAAGGATGAGGCTGCGCTCGAAAATCGTCATGAGGAGAATGACGAAGATTGTGAAAGGCATGGCATACAAAATATCCACCAGCCGCATCATGACCGCCTCCACCTTCCGCCCGATATAAGCCGCCGCCGCGCCGTAGGTCACCCCGATGATGAGAGAGACAATCGTCGCGATGACGCCCACGGTGAGGGAGACGCGTCCGCCCACGAGGACGCGGGTGAGCTGATCCCGCCCAAGATCATCGGTGCCGAAGGGGTGCTGCCAACTCGGGGATTGAAGCGTCTTTTCCAGATTCTGCGCGTCAAAGGCGTGGGGCGTGAAAAACGGCCCCACAAAACAGAGACTGGCAATGACCACCAGCGTCCAAAAGCTGAAGAGGGCGAGGCGGTTGCGCGAGAGACGGTGCCAGGCGTCTTTCCACAGAGAGGTGCCCTCCTCGATTTGCTCGGGGAGGATGGCCGGATCGGGCAGGCGCTTTTCGCCGGGGCTGAGGCGGGTGGGTAAAGGCATGGCTCAGTCTTCGAAGCGGAGGCGCGGGTTGAGGATCACCTGCACGATGTCCACCGTGAGGTTGGCCAGCGTGATGAGAACGGCATACACCGAGACCGTCCCCAATACGAGGAAGTAGTCGCGGTTGAAAGCGGACTGCACAAACTGCCGCCCGAGCCCGGGTATCTGGAAAATCGTCTCGACGACAAAGGAGCCGCTGATGATGCCCGCGAGCGCCGGACCCATGAAAGTCACCACGGGAAGGAGCCCGCCGCGAAGGGTGTGTTTGAAGACAATCCGCGTGTAAGGAACCCCTTTGGCCTGAGCCGTGCGGATGAAATCCTGTGAGAGGATCTCCAGCATCCCTCCCCGTGTGATACGGGCAATGACGGCCGCGTAAACCAGCCCCAGCGTCACCGCCGGGAGGACCCGGTCCTGGGGCAGAAACCATCCCGACACATTAAACCACCCCAACCACACCCCGAAGATGAGGGCAAGGATCGGCCCCATGACAAAGGTGGGCAAACAGATCCCCACCATCGCCGCCGACATGGGCACATAGTCGAGGGCCGAGTTCTTGAAAATCGCCGCCGTGAGCCCCGCCGTGAGGCCAAGACTCAAGGCAATGACCAGCGCCCAAAAGCCCAGTTCAAGGGAGACCGGAAAGGTGTCGGCGATGATCTGATTAACCGTGCGCGCCTGCGTGAAGGAAGGGCCGAGATTGATGCCGAAGGCGCTCATGAGCGGATCTTCCTCAAAAATCCGGTCCGGGCGAAAGCGCTTCGGCGCCGCGTTCCGGATGAAATTCCAATACTGCTCAATCGCCGGACGGTCCAAACCGTAATGTTCCAAAATCCGCTGCTTGATGAATTCCGGAATGCGCCGCTCCGAGCTGAACGGATCTCCCGGGGCAAGCCGCACGAGAAAGAAGGTCGCCGTGATGACGACAAAGATTACCGCGAAGGACTGGGCCAATCGACTAAGGATGAAACGCAGCATCAGTTACCGGGAAAACGGGCAGGAAAGAAAAACTGTGCGGGAAAATCTCCAACCATAAACGCTCCAATCTGAGCAGGATCACGGCCACGTCCACGCAAAAGCATTAAAATTAACTACCCCTGCTCTGCTGAATGGTCTATGGAAAACCACATAATGACGGCAGAATGGATCGGACTGGTCGAAATCGCTATTCTCGGGGTGACGCTTCTCACCACAGTGGGCCTGAGTCTCTTCATCGCCCTGCAGGCGAGACGGCATTTCCGCCTGCAACACGCCAAGGAATTCATTGCCCGATTCAACGCGGCGGAAATGGTCAAGGTGCGCGATGCGGTGGACCGCTGGTTGTCCCTCGGAGGCGAACCCGGCGAACTCATCGAAGCGGAACGAACCGGTAAAGCCGGGGCCGTCTGTGATGCCCACGCCGTGGCCGTGCGCACATTCATCAACTTTTTTCAGGAACTCGGTGTCGCTTGGAAACATGGCACCGTGCACCGGCAATACACCTGGGACCTCTTTGCCGGCCTTATTGCAAAATATTGGGCGGCCCTCCTGCCCTATTGCCGCGCTCAGCGAATCGCCAAGGACCGCCCCACTCTCTATTGCGACTTCGAGAGGCTCGCCCGGGAAATGGCCGATATGGACAGGCGGCGCACCCAGCTGAAAAACCCGCCCGCCCCATCCACCGAAGCCTATCTCTTCGGCTACGGCTCGCTCATGTCTCCGGAATCCATTGCCCGGACACTCGGACGCCCCGTCGAGGCCCATAAACTGAAAACCGTTTGGCTCAACGGCTACGAACGAGGCTGGACCGTCTACGACACCCTTCTCTTTGGCGATAAAACCGAAGGCCGACCCTCGGCTTTTCTCAATATCCGGCCCCATGCCGCGCGGCGCTGCAACGGGATCGCCCTCCCGGTCCAGACCGCCGACCTCGATGGTTTCGACCGCCGGGAACGAAACTACCGCCGCGTTGACGTCTCCGCGCTCATCAGCCCCCCGCTCGACCGGCCCGTCTTCACTTACGTCGGCACAGAACCCTGGACCCAGCTCCCGGCCCACACCGTGGTGGCCTCCAAGTATATCGCGCTTGTCGAAGGTGCCCTGGCCCACTGGAGCCCCGCCTTTCGGGAAGGCTACCACGCAAGCACGCCCCCCTGCCACCACCCGAGCGTCGAAGGCGACTACACATTCGCTCCGCCAATCGCCATCGACAAGAGATAAGCAGACCACGTCCCACCAGCGGGCATAATCAGGCAGTTTGTCAGGCGCTGCCGCCCCTTGAGTAAGGACAGAATCCACAACCGATTTGGCGCTGGGAACTTTTTTAATGTTCTGAACATTGCAACATTGACAGAGGCTGGGCAGGTCTTTGAGTGGGCGCATGAGCAGGAGGTTTTGCAGACGGCTACGTTATCCGCGGTTGGCGTGCCACCACCTTATTTCGCGGGTGGTGCAGAAGAGGCGATTGATGGATGAGGAGGCGATGGAGGCGATGAGGCATATCATGCGCTCGCAGGCGGTGTTTGCGGGGATGGAGGTGCTGACCTATTGCTTTATGGCGAATCACTTTCACATCTTCGTGCGGCTGGATCCGAAGGAGACGGAGAATCTGGACGACGCGGGTCTGGTGGGGCGGTTTCGGGCGCTGTATGGGGGGACGCGGTGCGCTTCGCTGGGGTTGGATGCGGATGATCTGGAGGCGATTCTGGCGAAGAATGGGGACCCCGCTGAGGGCATTCGTCGACGCCTGAAGGCGAGGATGGGCGACGTTTCCGTCTTCATGCGGGAGGTGAAGACGCGTTTTACCCTGTGGTATAACGGGGAGCGCGGGACGGTGGGCACTTTCTGGGCGGAGCGTTTCCGCAGTGTCATCGTGGAGGCGGATACAGAGGCGCAGAGGATGGTGGCGGCCTACATCGATTTGAATCCGGTGCGGGCGGGATTGGTTGAGGATGCGAGCGACTATGGGTTTAGTGGATTTGGCGAAGCCTGCGCGGGTGGCACGTCGGCGCGGCGGGGAATCGCCCGGATCGAGGGCAAGATGACTTGGGCGACGAAATGGCACGAGCGCTACCGGGCGCGGTT
>JAFIGE010000208.1 GCA_020831585.1 Opitutales bacterium
GCGCGGAGGGTTTGCCGGTGGACTGCGTGGGCGTGGAGTTTTCGCGCCAGCAACGCCGCATCGTGGCCTGGGATGTGGCCCCCACGTAGGGTAGGAGGCGGGCGGGCGCGGCAAGGTGCCCAAGGGCAGATGTGTGCACGGAACGCGCATTATATGCACGCATGGAAAATCCGCCCCCGTTGACGATGCCTGGCCAATTCGTTCGAATTTCCGCAGTCTTTCCGAATCTATTTATGTATCTATGAGTTCCCGCACCCCTTCCAACCGATCTTCGGCTTTCACCCGCGCACCGCTGGCGGTGTTTTGCGCCACCTTCGCTCTGTTCGCCTTCGCGAGCCCTGCCGCGCACGCGCACCTTGTTCTATGCTTTAAACCAAATGTTTGCTTTGCCGAGCGGGTGGGGGACATCTTGCAGCCCGCTTGGAACGTACCGATCGAAGGGGAGGCGACTGAACCGGTCGTGGCCGACCCGGAAGGGGAGGGTCCGGTTTTTGTTGTCATCCCCGACGATGTCATCGGCGACGACTATTTCGACTGGCTCGATGTCTACATCTTTGGTTTGTCGCTCGGGCAGTCGGTTTTGCTTGAGCGTTTCCTTGTCGATAATGACGAGGGCATCATCAATGCCAACGCCGTCCTGATGGAGAGCCACCGCATGCAGGACGGTTTCCTTCCGCTCACCGGCGGCATCCCCAATCTGAGTTCGGTGGAGGATTGGGACGGCGAACGCGACGGGGAAATCTGGACACAGCTCGGCATGTTCGGGGGGCTGGCGAACATGCCCGGGGAGTATGTCGTGCGCGTTTCCAGTCCGTTCGGTTCCTTCGAGCCGGCGAAGGCCCGCCTGACGATTGAAGAAGTGCCGACGAGCCAGCTTTTCTTCGGCGAGGTGGTGGATGAGGAGGGCACGCCCATCCCCCACGCGTTTGTCGCCCTCCTGGAGCCCTTGGGCAATTACTCCGAGATTCTCTTCGCGGCGCAGGCAGACGAGGATGGCTTTTATCTTCTCTACGCCCCCTATCCCGACGAGGTCGATGTGGTGGCGGTGGCCCCCGGATACGTGGGGCCGTTCCAGGACGGGAATTATCTGGTGATCGATGAAGGCGAGATTGTCTTCCATGACATCGTGCTCACGCCCGGCACTGTCGCGCTGTCGGGCCAGATCTTGACGGCGGGCACGGATGAGCCCCTTGCGGGGCTGCCGGTGTCCTTTCTGACCGTTGACGAAAACGGCGACATCGACGGACGTCTGATGGCCCACACGTGGACGGATGCCGACGGGGCGTTTTCCGTGATGGTTACGCCGGACCGGTGGGTCTTGCTGGTCAAGACCTATGAGGCTGCCTCGCGCAATCTTATCAACCGGGGGCTCGATGAGGGGTTGATCGTGGATACATCCGATGGTCACGATGTCACCGGCTGGGTCGTCCATTACGAGCGGGGCACGAGCGTCATCGCCGGTTTTCTTGAAGATGTTGACGGCTTTCCGCTGAAACAGGTGCAAGTGATGGCTCTCAACCGGGAGACCAACGAATCGGTCTCGGCATACACCTTGGCGGACGGTTCCTTCACCCTTCCCGCGAAGCCGGGCGATTGGGAGGTGTTGCCGTTTTCCTTTGATCTCGAAGTCGCCGGCCACCCCGGTGCCGTGGAGACCCGGGTGCGCCTGACCGCGCCCAACCAATCCGTCATCATCGCACCGAGAGTCTTTGAGCAGGATGCGATCCTCGAAGGCTTTGTGACCTACGAGAGCGCGGACCCTGAGCTGGATGGCACACCCGTCGGCGGGCTGCAACTTTGGGCGCAGAACATCGTCGAGGGCGAAGTGGTGAGCGTTTTCCAGCGGACCTTCAACTCCAGCGGCTACTACAACATCTTCCTTCCGGAAGGGGATTGGTTTGTGGTCCCCGAGCCCTTCGAATCGGCCCGCCGCCAACTGCTCCTGAAAAACCTGCCGCGGTTGGAGGTGGAGTATGACGATTTCATCGAAAACATTTCCTGGGACATCACGGCGGTCGATGCCGAGCGCGTTATCGAGGTGACGATCACCGATGCCGGGGGCAATCCGGTTCCAGGCATTCCGATGCACGCCGAGATGAGTGATGGGATCGACACTTACGACGCCTTCGGCGTAACGAATGCGGATGGCGTGGCCACCATCCCGGCCCGTGCCGGGCACTGGGAAGTACACATCAGCCACTCCACCATGCGCCGGGCCGGCTTTATGCAGTTCGCCCACCAGCACGTGATGGTATCGGCGGTGTGCGGATCAGAGGAGTGTGCCTGTGGGGCGGTTGCCTTGAATCTCACGGCCGTGCCCTTCACCGGTGCCCTGCCCGAGGTCGTGGGCACGCGCCAGGAAAGCGGCAAGTTGATCATCGAAGGCACGGGGGAGCCCGGTAAGCTTTTTGATGTGGAGGGTTCCTTTAATCTGCAGGACTGGTTCTACGCCGGGCGCGTCATCGCCCTGGATGGTGAGTTTTCCATCAAGGATCCGCTCGATGCGGGGCATGAGGAAGCGGTCACGGGGCAAGCGGGCAAACGGGTCTTTTACCGCCTGAAAAACCGGCCGTAGGCCGACGTCCGGATGCATCGGGCGGGACGATTTGTATGGATTTGGAGCCTTGTCGTTCTCGCGGGTATTCTTTCTGAAACCGGCTACTTCCGCTGGTGGGCCGCGATGCTTGTCATGCCGTTGCCGCTGGCCCTGGCTTTCACGCTCTGCCGCCGGCAATGGACCTGCGCCCTGCTTGGCCTCTTCGGGGGCTTTGTGGTCATGCGCATTCATTTGAACGGGCTCACGGTGTTCGATCACAGCGCGACGATGGTTCTGGCGTTTCTCAAGGCCTTGACCCTTGTGCCGGTGGCTCTGGTCGTGCGGGAGGGCGTGCGGCGGGGCTATCGCATGGCCTGGGTGCTTCCGGTGGCCTGGGTGGGTGCGGAGCTGCTGCGCATTTCGGGACCGACGGGGTTGCCGTTTACCATTTTGGGTTTCGCCTGCCGGGAGCAAACCTGGATGATCCAGGTGGCGGACCTGGGCGGACCCTTGCTGCTTTCCTTCGCCATCGCCGCCATCAGCGGTGTGGTGCTGGATGGTTTGTGCGCGCAGGGTGGTGCCCGCGAACGCTTTCGCCGGGCGGTGGTGCCGGGCGGCGTGGTCGTCTGTCTTGGCTGGATGGCCGTCTTCGCATACGGGCAGATGCGTATCCGCCAGGTCGATACGTCCTTGGAGCCCGGTCCGCGCATCGCCGTGGTGCAATCCGACGCGATTATTTTCCAGCATCCGGAGAAGGACTTCGATGGCCGGGTGCAGCTGAGAGACCTGATGCGTCTCAGCGAGCAAGCCGCCGCCGATCCGAGACCGCCGGATTTGATTGTGTGGCCGGAAAACGCGGCGAACATTCCTTTGTTCAACGAGGCCTTTCTGGAGGCGGATTTCGATCCCCGCATGGTGCCGGAGGCGTTCCGTGCCGAGGCGATGGCGGACCCCGAACCGTTTGCCCGGCAGTGGGAGGCGTTCCGCCGGGAGAGGCGCGAGCAGCAGGAGGCTTTTCAGCGCTGGGTCGGGGAGCTCGGCATTCCGATTCTGGCGGGATTGCCGCACCAAAGCCCCGGCGACGGTGCCTTTCCGAATTTTTTCGAGATACGAAACGCCGCCACCTTGTTCACGCCGGAAGGAGCATCCCCGCCGGCCAGCCAGTTCAAAATCCGCCTCTTCCCGGGGGCCGAGACCCTGCCGGGAGGGGTGGACGCCTGGACCCGTGCCTTGGGGTGGATACCGCCGGTGCGGCGTTGGCTGGAGTCGGTCAGCGGGCTGGTCGCGGGCGAGGAAAGGGTGCTGTTTGCGGTGGAGGGGCATCCTCTGGTGGTCTCGATTTGTTCGGAAATTCTCTTTTCCGAAACTGCGGGCGTATTTAGGGAGTCCCCCGATGGCGGCAAACCGGTCATCATCACCCTCGCCAATGAGGGTATCTTGCAACGCAACCACTCGATCCTGATGCTGAAGATGGCCATGCCCTTCCGGGCGGTGGAGGCCCGCACCACAGTGGCCCGTTCGGCCAATGCGGGCATCTCCGGGTTTGCCGATCCGGCGGGCCGGTATCAGGATCTTGTGACAAACGGGGAGGGCCGTTTCTTCACCCGCAGGGGTGTGCCCGAGTCGGCCGCCATCGATGCGGTGATCGAGTTCCGGCGCCAGCACGGTGCGGAAGCGATCGCGCGGGATGCCGCCCTGCTCGATGAACACCGCCGCCTCGTCGAAGAGGTCGAGCGATTGCGTGACCTCGCGGGCATCCGCGGGTTTTCCATCCGGGACACCCACACCACCCCAATCCGGACGGTTTATCAGCGGGGTGGCCATCATTTTCCCCATTTGGTGCTGGCCGGTTTCGTGATTTTGACGGGTGCGGTCTTTTTCCTCCCGCGCCGAGACTCAGCAAGCTAAACACCCTTCCAACCCATTCCATGTCCCCTTCCAAAGATTCACCGATTCCCGGAAAGCCCGCCGCCGGCGGCAGTGCCGCTGATCATCGGCCCCTGAATGCCGCGGACCGCGGCCTGTTCTACTTCACGGCATCGGTCACCGGTGCGACGGTGATGATGATTGAGCTGTTGGGCACGCGGATCATCGGCCCGTTCTACGGTGTAAGCATGATCGTCTGGTCGTCGCTGCTCTCCACGGCCTTGTTTGCGCTGTCCATTGGCTATCTCTTGGGCGGGCGGTTGGCGGACACCGAGCCCCGCCTGCGCCTGTCCCACATCCTCCTCTTCACCGGGGTGCTGATCGCCGTCATTCCTTTGCTGAGCAAACCTGTGCAGCTCGCCACCGATGGGCTGGGCCTGCGCTGGGGGGCGCTGAGCAGTGCACTCATTCTCTTCGCGCCCTGCCTCATCGGTCTGGGCATGGTTGGGCCTTATGTGATCAAAATCACCACCCGCGGCATCGAACGGGCCGGGCGCACCGCCGGCACCGTCTATGCCATCAGCACGCTGGGAAGCGTCTTTGGGACGATTCTGCTGGGATTTTACCTGCTCCCGATTTTCGGCACCGTGAGCATTGTGCTGAGCTTGAGTGTGCTTTTGCTGATACTGGCTCTGGCGCTGGCCACCTATGAAAAGTTGCGCCTGGGGGCGCGGCTGTCGCTGCCGCTCTGGGTGGCTGTTGTGGCCGCTCTCGTGGCCGGGGTGGTTTTCGGGGTCGGCGGGCGTGCGGGCGCGCGCGACTACCCGGGATCGATTGTGGTGTTCGAGCAAGAGACTCCCTACGGCTGGGTGCGCGTGGTCGACCAACCCGAGCTGGGGGTTCGCTGGCTGATGTCGGGCGGCTCGACCATCGGGGCGGAGGACCTGGCCAGCGGCCGGGGCTTGTTCGACTACCTGCAGGTGGCCGGGCTGCTGCCCTTGTTCAATGTGGATGGCAAATCCGCCCTGCTTGTCGGCCTGGGTGCCGGGCACCTCGTCAATCTCTACAACCGCTCGGGCATCGTGACCGACTCCATCGAGATTGATCCCGCGGTGGCTCATGCCGCCAACCATTATTTCAGCTTTGAAGGTTCGGGTGAAGTGTGGGTGGCGGATGCGCGCTACCAGATCCGGAAAATCGACAGGCAATACGATTTCATCATCCACGACACCTTCACCGGCGGCTCCGAACCCATTCACCTGATGAGCCGGGAAATGTTCATCCAGCTGAAGGCTCGGCTGAAGCCCGGCGGTGTCATGGTCCTCAACATGGTGGGGTTCAATATCGACGGCGGGCGACAACCCGTGGAGGCCGTGGCCCGGACCCTCGACAGCGTATTTCCTCACCGCCGCAGCTTCGTCTCCGAACCCGGGGAAACCTTTAACGACTTCCTCTTTTTCGTCTCGGATGAACCCCTGGTCCTGGATAAATCGCCCCGCTTTCGCGAGGCCGTCGACTGGCTCCTTGAACGCGAGGTGGTGGTCGAAGGCGGGAAGGGCCGCCTCATCACCGATGACTTTAACCCGCTCGAAACCCTCAACATCCGCAAGGCGGAAACCTACCGCCAGCTCCTCATCGATCGCATCGGCCGGGATCTTCTCTTCCATTGAAAACAGGCAGGCTAACCTGTTCGATAAGCCTTCCTTCGGGTCACTTTAGAGAGTCGGTAAATCCTACTGCGAACATTCGAACGGAACAGAGAAGAGCGCGGGTTCATTCGACGGTTTCGAAGGACCGTCCTCAATGTCGTTTCGCGGCAGTAGCGACCTTCGCAAGGTCTGCCCCGCCGTCCGGAACAACCGGTTTGGCCTTCTTTCCCCTCCGAAAACCCAGCCAGCCGTTTGCCGAGCAAAAACCCTCCACCCACTCAACCGACCCGACCGCCCAACCCTCGCTGAAAGCACGGATCTTCGAGAGAAGTCCCGATCTTTCGGTCACAACGGCTCCTTGCCCATCTGCGCCCTCCGCCTTTCCGGAAGGGTTCTGCCCCTCTCCCCGGAAAAGCCGCATTCCCGGCCCCATCCGACTGCACAAGCGCGCCCGGTAGCGCTCGTGCCAATGGGGCGTCCAGGTCATCTTGCCCTCGATCCGGGCAATCCCCCGTCGCGCCGCCGAGCCACCTGCGCACGCCTCCCCGAACCCGCTGAAAGCATAGGCACCCGCGTCCTCCACCAAGCCCGCCCGCACCGGGTTCAAATCAATATAAGCCGCCACCATCCTTTGCGCCTCCGTATCCGCCTCCACGATGACACTGCGGAAACGCTCCGCCCAGAAAGTCCCCACGGTCCCGCGCTTCCGATTATACCACAAAGTGAAGCGCGTTTTCACCTCCCGCATGAAAACGGAGACGTCTCCCATCCGCGCCTTCAGTCGTCGACGGATGCCCTCTGCCGAGCTTCCGTTTTTCGTCAGAATGACCTCCAAATCATCCGCATCCAGCCCCAGCGAAGCACAACGCGTCCCACCATAGAGCGCCCGAAAGCGCCCCACCAGACCCGTATCGTCCAGGTTCTCGGTCTCCTTTGGATCCAGCCACACGAAGATGTGAAAGTGATTCGCCATAAAGCAATACGTCAGCACCTCCATCCCCGCAAACGCCGCCTGCGAGCGCATAATGTGGCGCATCGCCTGCATCGCCTCCTCATCCATCAG
>JAFIGE010000209.1 GCA_020831585.1 Opitutales bacterium
TTAAAAAAATTGTTTTTGGGGGGCCGGGCGCACGCAAATTGTCCCGCAAAACCCCCGACGCCCGGGTCTATTTCCCGTGAGTCGGGCTTTTGCCGGATTTCAGGGGTGGAGGGATTCTTCGCGTCATTTCCGTAACGGCTTCTTTAGGAGAGGGATAGGATTTATATCAAACTATTTTCGGAGGAGGTTGGCTCCGGCAAAAGCTCAACTCGGGAAAGATGCCGCTTGACTAAAAGTGAACAAAAGAACACCTTTTGTGGCTGTTATGAAAATCATCCATTTTCCACGGTGGAAGGAGGTTTTGGAGGCTTCCGATCTGTCTGAGAGTTTGCGTGCGGGATACACGGTGACCTTGCGCTGGTATTTGAGTTGGTGTGGGCAGCACGCGCAGGGGTGCTCGGTTGAGTCGGCACGGGCGTTTATCGCCTGGGCGGAGGAGGAAAAGCGGCCAAATGATTGGGTACTGGAACGATGGCGGGAGGCGATCCGGTGGTTTTTCCGAACTGCACAAGCGCAAAGGCAGGGGGTTGGATTCCAGGAGGAGGTGGCGAATGAACCGCGCGGGGCGGCGCGGCAACCACTTGGGCCGAGATCAAACGATTGCGGGGTTACCTCACGGAATCAGCGTGATTGGACGGACACCGAGGGCGAACGGATGGCGGCAAAGGACGCGAATGAGCGCCAAATCCTAGCGGTGATGCGCCGTCGCGGAATGGCCCTGAAAACGGAACGCAGTTACCTTGGGCATTACCGGAATTTTGCCAAGTTCGTTGGGTTGAAGGACGGGAGAGAAATGAGTGCCCCGGATTTGAAAGCTTATCTGAACTATCTGGCGATGGAACGGGCAGTGGCGTCGTCCACCCAGAAACAGGCGCTGAACGCTCTGGTGTTTATCGCTGAGCAGGTTTTTGAATCGCAGGTGGGGGAGATCGGAGAATTTGTGCGGGCGAAAAACCGGAAAAAGATTCCGGTGGTGATGAGCAAGGACGAAACGCGGGCATTTTTTGCGGAGTTGAGAGGCTCCCGGCTTTTGATGGGAAAAATTCAGTATTCGGCCGGTCTGCGGGTCTCGGAGCTTCTGCGTTTGCGGGTGCAGGACCTTGATCTGGAGCGCAACCAGTTGGTGGTGCGGTGTGGCAAAGGGGGCAAAGATCGGGTAGCGCCTCTATCGGAGCGGCTTATTGGAGCCGTGCGCGACCATTTGCGGGCCGTGCGTAAGCTCTTTGAGGAGGACCAAAAGCGTGGAGATTTGGCCGGGGTATATTTACCGGAGGCGCTGGCCCGGAAACATGCCAAAGCGGGAAGGGATTGGCGTTGGCAGTGGCTTTGGCCGAGTCGGGAGATTTCGACTGATCCCCGCAGCGGATTGCGACGGCGGCACCACGTGCTGGACGGGGTCTATCAGGAAGCGGTTAGGCGGGCGGCGATAGGAGCGGGTTTGAACAAGCGCGTGACGAGCCATACGTTGCGGCACAGTTTTGCGACGCATTTGTTGGAGGATGGAGTGGATATCCGCACAGTGCAGGACTTGCTTGGACATAAGAGCGTGGAAACGACGCAGATCTATCTGCATGTGATGCAAAAGCCGGGTGCGGGGGTGCGCAGTCCGTTCGATACGTTGTGAGCATCCCGCGAGATTACGAAGTCTATCTCATCGGGAATTTCCTCGGCCACGCGCAGGTGGAGACGACGATGATTTACCTGCACGTGATGGAGGACCAGCGGGAGCGTGTGCGGAGTCCGCTGGACGCGGTGGCGTGAGGGGGGGGCAATTTCGAAGGACGAATTTCGAAAGGCTACCGATGCTCATCCGGTCTATCGCGGGGCTTGGAAGCCACAGACAGGAATGTCTGTGTCACGTTCGAAGATTCTGTTAGCCCCCAATGGGAGGCTGGTGGAATCTTTTGGGGCTTCGGCTAAAGCCGTGGTTCCGGTGAGCGGGGACGGGGGAGGAGGAGGCGGCGGGAGAAGGTTTGGCCGAAGGCTTCTTCGATGGATTGTTCGGTATCGTTGAGGAATTCGGGTTGCCCTTCGCGGAGGGCGGCGAGGCGGCGGGCCCCCTGGGCGGAGAGGATGACGAGGCGGAGGTCGAGGGCGTAGGGGAGGGCGTTGGGCGGAAGGGCGGGGAGGGTCGCAGGGGCCGTTGCGGTGGGGCTCCCGGGGGTATCGAGGTCTTCGAGGGTTTCGATGAGGCCGATTTCGAAGCGGGCGATGTTGGTGGCGAGGATGGCTTGGCGGAGATCGCCGCCGGGGGTGAAGTTGCCCACGTCTTCGTTTTGCAGCCAGTCGAGGTCGTCTGCGCGGAGGCGTTGCCAAGCTTCGGCGGGATCGAGCTCGCCGTGGAAGAGGGAGGGGACGGAGCGCGGGGGACCGCCGAAGGGGTCTTCGCGGGAGAGCCAGTAGGCGACGGCGGTGAGGTGCCCGGTGCCGTCCATACGGAGGATTCTGAGGGTGCTGTCGGCCCCGTCGTTTTCGAAATGGAGGACGGCGTCGTCGCCCGTGGTCCAGATGGCGTTGAGGTCGCTGGCGATGAGTTCGAGGGCGAGGGCTCCCTGCTGGGCGCGGGTGATGCGGTCGGTCTCGCGGGTCCAGGGGACGAGGATGGCGGCGACGATTTGGAAGATCCCGATGAGGAGCACGGTCATGATGGTGGCCGCGAGGATGAGTTCGAGGAGGGTGAATCCGCGGGTGGCACGGGCGTGCGGGCAAGTTACAGGACACCCATGAAAATATTCGACCCAATGTCCGGCCTGATGGCGCTTGGGTCGATGATGATCTCTGACGCAACCCACGAGGAAATATGACCAAGGTCCGCAAATTCGCCTACTGTCCCGGAAAGGCGGGCGAGTTTCCCTGCATCAACCGCTGTAGTGCGGCGTGCGTTTCTGTGAGGTTGGGATGACTCCGCCGGCAAGTCTTTCGAGCGCCTGCGGGAGTGGGTGCGGGAACCGGTGAAGGAGCTGTGCCGGATCTTTGCGCTGGAGGTGGCGGCGTATGCCGTGATGCTGAGCTTGCGAAGTCCCGCCGAAGCGTAGCGTCGGGAACCGGGCTATTTGCTGATATTCTTCCGCGCTTTACAAGAGTGAAGAAGGCTTTCAGATTTCCGGAGATGCGCCTTTCCGTGGTCCTCTTTGCCTTGACGCTCGGGCTTGTCTACCTGCTAACCCCTTTGTCGGCGGAGAGCCCCGGACGTCCGGAAGAGGGCTGGATTGAGTCCTTTCGCGCTGACGCGGCCCGGCAATCGATCATCGCCCGATGGAGTGCGACGGTCGGGCGCGAGAATATTTACCTCACTTTTCGCGAGGATGGAACGGTTCGCCTAGCCGACCGCGAAGGCACGTGGACGGTGGCCGGGGCCCGGCTCGCTCTGGTGATCGAAGATGAACCCGTCAACTACCGTTACGAACTGCTGGAAAACTATCTTACGCTCTCAGAGGGTGACCTTATCCAACCCCTCCGCTTTACCCGCATGGGCTCGGGCACCGGGTTCCTGCAAGGCTACCGGGCATGGTTTGGAATGGCTTTCTGGAAGTCGATGGAAGAGCGCGTTTACCGCATCCTCTCCGTCCTCGGGATCGTCATCGCGGCGGTGCTTCTGCTGAATATTCTAAGAAGCGTGAGCCAGTTCCTCATCTTCAACGACTGGGGTCCCTTCGCCTTCATTTACAGGCGCAACAAAAGCCGCACGCGCACGATCCACTCGGTCACACTCAACATCCTCAAATACCTCATTTTTTTCACGGCCCTCGGCCACATCCTCAACGACCTCGGGATCAATTACACGACTTACATCGCCTCCCTTTCGGTCATCGGGCTGGCCATCGGCTTTGGCTCCCAGGGCCTGGTGCAGGATATTGTAACGGGTTTTTTCCTTCTCTTCGACGGCCAGTTCTCCGTTGGCGACATGGTCGAAATTTCCGGTCAGACGGGGATTGTCGAGGAAATGGGCCTGCGCACGACGCGTCTGCGCAACTACATTGGGCAATCGGTCGTGATCCCCAACCGCAATATTGCCCTCGTCGGCAACTACTCAAAAGGCTGCCTGGAGGCCTAGACCGACATTGCCGTAAACGGGGACGGGTCGACCTCCGAGCTGCGCAAGCGCCTGACCCTCCTCGCCGCCGAATTTTTCCGCCAGTTTGAGGGCACCATTTTGTCCGAGCCGACCAACCTCGGGACCCTCCGCCTGCAATCCGGCGAGGCTTTTATTCGCCTCCGCTTCCGTCTCTGGCCGCAGCAGCAGGTTTTCTTCGAACAACAGCTTGTCCCGCGCATCCGCGAGTTTCTGGCCCGCGAAGGGGTGGAGAATCCGGGATCACGCGTGACCCTCTTTTTTCGCCATCCGGAACCGCAACCGACCTCCACCTGGCGTTTCCTCCGGCGGCGCGAGCGGCAGGGCAAGGCCCTCGCGATCGGTCCCGAACCGGTCGGCCCGCCTTCGCCTCCCAAGCCATCTCCGGTCACACCCCCGGTTGCACCCTCTCCGCCTTCATCCGGCAAGGGATAAGTGCGGCACGAGGCTCAAAGGGAAAAGACTCGGCGGATAATTGGCAGATTGTGGGGGAGGAGCCGACCCGTTTTTCGTCTCGCTCGGCGACTCTTTCGACGGACCCGGCTCCTGTGCTGGAGCGTCTGGAACTGGCCGTGGAAAATTGGGTATCCACGGTGGAGCGCTGCGGAAGCCTCTATCACCGGGTGGCCGGGCGAATGGAGAAGCTGGCGGAGGCGGCGCGGGCGGCGGGTCAGCGCTGGTTCAATCGCCGCGACCGGGAGGCCTGCGCGGGGGTGTATCGGGCGGCGTGAAGGGCGTTCACGTTTTCCGGTTCGATCGTGCTGCGTTGGAGATGCTGAGCGCATTGAGGTGCGAGGCGGGAAGAAGTCGGATTGTGAGATGAAGGGATTGAGTTCCGCGTGTTCGGTTTGCGGGGTTTGCTACATGAAACTTTTCTATGGCCACCCTCAATAAATGATGTCGCTTGGCTCGGCAGATCCCATCGTATTCAACACTTTTTCCATACCCTGAGGAAGTTCGGTTCCGTCAAGTATAATACGAGGATGTCCTGATAATTACTGATAATTACTTCCTGATAATTACTTTTTCGGTCCGCCGTCTTCACGACTTCAACGCACATTTCTTTGCTGAGGTAGGGGCGCTTCGCCAAGACTTTGCTTTCAAAGTAGTCCGTGAAATCGAATTCCATGGCGCGTCCTTATCGCTCTGCACCGCGATCTTGCAGGTTTCTGGAAGTGTACTTTCCCATTCGGCTGCAAATTCTGGCGACCAGGCGCAGCTCAGGCGCGAACTCCTCCGGCCCCCGACGCAAGCTGGCGAACGCCTGCTCTTCAAAATCGAGTGTGATTTTCATGGGAACACAATGGACGCATGCCGTAGGCAAGGCAAGTTTCCCAAGGGGCGGCCAAGAATCCGCACCTACGCAAACACCGCAACCGGCGGCTGGAAGCACGCCGCTCCTGTGAACGCTATCAACGCGCAAAGGAGCCCCGCGCTTTAGCCGGGGATGCGCCCACCCGCGATGCCCGCAAGCACCGCAACCGGCGGCTAAAAGCACGCCGCTCCTGTGAACGCCTCCGCCCCGCGCCAAGGAGCCCCGTTTTTAGCCGCAGTTGCGGAGCCATCGCCGGTGTCCCAGCCACGGCGGGCCTATAAACCGCACCCGGCGGCTGAAGCGCGCCGCTCCCAAAACCGGATTCAAATAAACATGCCGATTCAAATTTTGCCAGCGACCGAGCCGCTTGACTTCATCGGTCAAAAATTGGACATTTTCCAGATGAAGATCACGGCATTGATTCATGATTGCAGCCAGGACGGGGAAACAGGGTTCGCCGCAACTTGTGTGGAATTCCCTGAGGCGAACGGCCAGGGGGAAACGGAAGGCGAATGCCTTGAGGATCTGCGTCAAGCGGTCGAGGCTGTGCTGACGTTCCGGCGGGAAGAAGCGCTGCGCTCACTGGGCGAAGGCGAACGGCTGACGGCTCTATCGGCGTGAAACGAGCCGCATTGCTGGCACACTTGCGTGCCCACGGTTGTCAATTGGCGAGGGAAGGCGGGAGCCATTCAATCTGGCAGAATACTCGCAACGGGGAGATTCAAGCTGTCCCCCGGCACGCGGAGATTAAGAAATTCACGGCACGTGCCATTTGCACAAAATTGAGAATACCTGTCCCTTCCGGTCGTTAGTCGGATGGACGGCGATCCAGTGCCGCACCGGGAAGGGTGGCGGGAACTTTCAGCCCGCGCAGCGGTGGGGTGATCCGGGTAGAAAGGCCCCCGCCCGGGCCTTCGAACCGGAATCCACGCGGCCTACTGGCGCGGACGGGGGATTGTTGGGTTTTGTTCCGCAGGTTCATTGCTCCTACGAAGGCGGGATCACGGCCGGTTCGGGAAGCACGGGTCGCCTCCGCGACCGTTCCTGAGCTGCGGGCCAGCCGGAACCCGGTTGTTGTTGTTCCGGTTGTCCGGGTTGTTGTTGTTGTTCCGGTTCGAGACGGTGGCGTTGTTCGCGTTGTTGTTCCACGAGCCGCCCCGGATGTGGCGGTTGGAACCATAACCGTCTCACCCATGGCGGTGGCCCGAAAGTGCGGTCCCAGCACATGCCGACGAAAGTTATGGGAGCAGGCGGTTTGAGCGAAGGCACATAGTGCGAGCGAGCGCTGCTGGGCCCCGGCTTCGTCGATGCGCCCCTCGTGCAGGAGGCGGTCGAAAAGGTTGATTTTCCGACGGAAGCGACGGCGGCTGCGGCAGTTGAGCGTGCGGAAACCGGCAAAAACCTGGCAACCGAGAAAGGACACACCCGTCGCCACTGTGCCGATGCGCTCCTGTTTCAATTCCAGCGTAAGACCTCCGAATCAGGCGCGCACGGAGCCCCGCGCTTTAGCCGGGGATGCGCCCATCGTGCAGGCAAACCGACGATTTTCTAGCCCAACAGCACCTCATCGTCAGCCACCGCGATCA
>JAFIGE010000210.1 GCA_020831585.1 Opitutales bacterium
GTGGGCACGTTCTGGGCGGAGCGTTTCCGCAGTGTAATCGTGGAGGCGGATACGGAGGCGCAAAGGATGGTGGCGGCTTATATCGATTTGAACCCGGTGCGGGCAGGATTGGTGGAGGACGCGGGCGACTATGGTTTCAGTGGTTTTGGGGAGGCTTGCGCGGGTGGCTCAGATGCGCGGCGGGGGATCGCCCGGATCGAGGGCAAGGCGAATTGGGCGACGAAGTGGCATGAACGCTACCGTGCGCGGTTGTGCAGCCGGATGGGGCCGGGAGCGCAGCCTCGGAGGGGAGATAACCGGAGACCTTCCGGGGAGGCGGAGCGGGGAGATAGGCAAGGAGCCGTTGTAACCGAAGGACTAGGGCTTCTTTCGAAAATCCGCGCCTTCAGTGAGAGCTGGGTAGTCGGGTCGGTTGCTTGGGTGGAGAGTTTTTGTGCGGTCAATGGTTGGTTGGGCTACAAGAAGGGAAGAAAGCCTCAACCGTTCGCACAGGACGGCGGAGCTAATCTCTCGACAGTCGCGATTGCCGTGAAACGCCACTGAAAAGGCCCAATCGATATGACAAACCTTGTGGGCACATCCAAACGGAGCTGACTTACCGATTTTCGGTTGCGGCACGCGGGCGGGTGTGGAACGATGCGCGTTTTTAGAAGATTCATGGCCAAACATTCCAAGTATGCGCAGATTGGTGCTTTCGTTCTCGGGGCGATGGTGCTGGCTGTGGCGACCACTCTCTGGGTGGGCTCGATCAAGCTCTTTTCGGAAGAGGAAACGCTTGTTTTGTATTTCGATGAATCGGTCAACGGCTTGGCCGTGGGAGCTCCCGTGCGCTTTCGGGGGGTGACTATCGGGCAGGTTTCGGATATCCGCATCCGCTTCAATCAGGCGCGGGAATCCACTCACATACCAGTATTCATTCGCATCGATCTTCACCGTTTGCGCCATTTGCTCGGGTTTGATTTCGCCCTCGATGACCCGGTGGATCTGCAACGGTCCATTGATTGGGGGCTGCGGGGACGCCTGCAACTGGATAGCCTCATCACCGGCCAGCTCTTTGTGGAGCTGGATTTTATTTCCGGCACGGAGCCGCCGCCGCGCGTGCAGCTATCTCCGGATTTGGGCGAAATCCCCACTGTGCCCTCTGTCATGGCCCAAGTGGGCTCCTCGACGACAGAGATTTTCACGAAGATCAGTGCGATTGATGTCCAGGGTATCAACGACAAGCTCCTGAGCGTCCTCGGCAACGCCGACCGTATCCTCGCCGACATTGACGGCGCAAACCTTTCCCGGTCGATCACGGACGCAGCCGATGCCGTCACCCGGCTGCTCGAAGGAGAGCGGGTCGACCGCCTGGCCGACGAAATCAGCGAGACGCTCGCTTCGGTGCGGGCATTGACGGAATCAATCGGGGGGCAGGTTCATCCAGTTGCTGAGGATTTGCGCAAGGCGCTGCAATCAGCCGATCTGGCCTTGGGCTCTGTGCAACGGACGGCCGACGACTTCGGTGCCGTCGTCGGCGGGGAGCAAAACCTTGTCGGCGAGGTGGAGCGGCTTTTGCGGGAGTTGGTCCTGGCGGCGCGATCCCTGCGCGAGTTTGTGGAATTTCTGGAGCGCAACCCCGGCGCCATCATCTCGGGGAGACGTTACAATGAATAAGCCCATCCTTGCCTCCATCGGTCTGCTCCTCCTTGCCGGTTTTTTCCTCGGTGGCTGCCGCGTCTTCGAACCGGTGGTGGACGAGACGCGGCACTTCACGTTGCGGACTTCGGCGCAGATGGATTTTCCGCTCGCGGGTTCGACGGATGATTCGCTTTACCTCGGCGCGGTTAGGCTGCCCGACTTCCTGGACAACCGGCGTGTTCTTTACCGCGAGGGACCGCGTGTGATTTCGGATTCGCAGGGCATGTGGATCGAGCCGTTCGCCGATGGTCTTCGCGCGGCCTTCGTGGAGGAGTTCCGCGAACAAGGTTTTGCTGTCCACCGTTCCCGTCCGGCGGCCCGGCGGCTGGATATCACGGTGATGCGCTGGGATGCGTTTGTCGATGGGCGGATCTTCGCGGAAATTCAATGGCAGGCGGGCGACCAATCCGGCACGCTCGCCGCACAGGCCTCCTGGCAGCGGCGCGATATCCCCAGCCTCGTGGCGGCCTACCGTGAGATTGTCCACGGAATGACGGAACGGCTTCTCGCCGACCTGGCGCATACGGAAAGCAGTGATTTTTGAGCAACGGCACGCTTGTTGCTCTCAGCTATTCGACGGACCCCTAAAAACATGGATTTTTCTAAATACCAGACAGAAGGCTTTTTCGACGAGATGTTTACTGCGGACGGACAAGTCCGCCCCCATTATCGGAAACTATTCGAGAGCCTGCAGAATTTCGACCGGGATCAGTTCGAGCGCAAACGCAGTGCGGTCGACCTGTCCTTCCTGCGCCAAGGCGTGACCTTCACGGTCTATGACGATGAAGCTGGCACCGAGCGCATCTTTCCCTTCGATCTCGTCCCGCGCATCATCCCCCATTCCGAGTGGCAGCTGTTGGAGCGCGGCCTTACCCAGCGGATCATCGCGCTGAACATGTTTGTGCACGATGTCTATCACGATCAGCGCATCATCAAAGACGGTATCGTCCCCGCCTCCTACGTTCTTTCGGCAAAGCACTTCCGGCGGGAGTTCATGGGCACGCGGGTGCCCCACGATATCTACATCCACATCTGCGGGACCGACCTGATCCGCGATGAGAAGGGCGAGTATTTGATTCTTGAAGACAACGCCCGCTGCCCCTCCGGCGTCTCCTACATGCTCGAAAACCGGCAGGCGCTTAAGCGGGCTTTCCCCAATCTTTTTCCGCGCGCCGGGGTGGAGGCCGTGAGCGGCTACGCCGATGTGCTCCTGCGCACACTCCGGCATGTCGCCCCTCAGGGGGTGGACAATCCCGTCGTTGCCGTTCTCACGCCGGGGGTCTACAACAGCGCCTACTTTGAGCATTGCTTCCTCGCCCGCCAAATGGGCATCGAGATCGTGGAGGGGCGCGACCTTGTGGTGCGCGATGCCAAGGTCTACATGCGCACCACCAAGGGCCTTCAGCAGGTGCATGTGCTTTACCGCCGCATCGACGACGATTTCCTCGACCCCAGTGTCTTCCGGGCCGACTCGCTCCTCGGTCTCCCCGGCCTCGTCAACGCCTACCGGGCGGGCAACGTGGCCGTGGCCAATGCCATCGGCACAGGCGTGAGCGACGACAAGGTGATCTACTACTTTGTGCCCCGCATGATCAAATACTATCTCGGCGAGGACCCCATCCTGAACAACGTCGAAACCTACCTCGCTTCCGAAGAAAAAGATTACACCTACATCATGGAAAACCTGCCCGACCTCGTCGTGAAGTCGGCCAATGAGGCCGGCGGTTACGGGATGCTTGTCGGCCCGAAGTCAACCAAGGCGGAGATCGAGCGCTTTCGCGATATGATCCGCGACAACCCCCGTAACTTCATCGCCCAGCCAACGATTTCCCTCTCCCGCCACCCGACGTGGACGGAAGACGGCTTTGAAGGCCGCCACATTGACCTGCGCCCCTACATCCTCTACGGCGAATCCGTAAAAATCGTTCCCGGCGGGCTCACACGCGTGGCCTTGCGCAAGGGCAGCCTCGTGGTCAACTCATCGCAGGGTGGGGGCTCCAAAGACACGTGGGTGCTGAAAGGAGAGGAATAAAGCCATGTTATCCCGAGTTGCAGATTCTTTGTATTGGATGGGTCGCTACATCGAGCGGGCGGAAAACACCGCCCGCCTCCTCGATGTCAACCTCCAGTTGCTCATCGATTTTTCCGGTTTCCCCGAGGAAGACACAGCCTCGTTTTGGTCCGCCGTTGTCGAATCCTGCGGAGACATGGACCTTTTCAAGGAGCTGTATGATGAGGCTACGAGCGAAACCGTGACGGACTTCCTCACCTTCAATCTGGGCAACGGAAATTCCATCCTCGCGAGTGTCTTTGCCGCGCGCGAAAACGCCCGCATGATCCGTGACCAGATCTCCCTCGAGATGTGGGAGTGCATCAACGAGCTCTATCATTACGTGCGCGAGGGGGCCTCCTCGGAAGTCTGGCGCACGGATGTCTACGACTTCTTTGAGCAGGTGAAGAGCTATTCCCACCGCTTCCAGGGCTTGACCGAGGCCACCTTTGTGCACGACGAGGGCTTCACTTACCTTCAATTGGGAAAATACCTCGAGCGGGCCGACCAGACCTCGCGCATCATGGACCTCAAGTATTTCATGATTCTGCCACCGGGGGCGGAGGTCGGGGGCGAAGTCGATATCGCGGGCTGGATTGCCGTGTTGCGCTCGTGCAGCGGCCTCGATGCCTTCCACCGGCAATACGTGGGCGAGGTGCAGGCGCGCAATGTGGCGGAGTTTCTCGTCCTCTCGCGACCGTTTCCGCGCTCGATGCGCTTTTGCCTGCGCTTGATCGATCAAAACATCCGCGCCATTGCCGGCACCCCCGAGGGCCTCTTCACCAACGAGCCCGAACAGCTTGCCGGGCGCCTGCGCAGCGAAGTCGTCTATACGAGCGTTGATGAGATCATCCGGGAGGGACTGCACCAATACCTCGACCGTCTGCAGCGCCGCCTCATCGACATTCACCAGTCGCTCTACCGCACCTTCTTCGAGTTGCCGCAAATCGACATCGCTGAAGAGATCCAACACCAGCAGGCGCAAATGCAGCAGTGAAGGCGTCGGGCTTGGGAGGGTATTGAAAAAACCGCCCCGCAACTCCCGAATTCGAGCGACGCTACTTCAATGCCGTCTCTTCCTCTTCCTCGTCAATAACTGCGCCCGCTCCCGTTTTCACCTTGCTGATTCTCGCCATCAGCAGATCAAACTCCTCCGTCTTCATCTCACGGATTTTTTCAATCAAAAACCCTAAATCATCAGCCGGTAGTTTGCGGATTTCCTCGCGGATTTTGAAAGCTTCTATTTCACCCCTCATTGACTCAAGGCTCTTGTTTTGAGTATCCAATTCACAGGCCTTGTCCAAGCAAGCGAGAGCAGTGGAAAAATCTCCCTTTTCAGCGAGGCAAAGCCCCATGTTCGCCAAAATTAATGGCTTCTCCGGGAGAATCTTTGCGGCTTCCCGGAAATTGATCAGGGCCTCATCCACACGGTCCGCTTCGAGGTCATCAACGCCTGCCTCGAAATTTCCCAAGGCGGTCCAGTATGCCGTTTCACTGACGCCTGATTCTTTTTGCATCTGCTCAATTCTTTCCAAAATATCTCGAACGCTTTTGTGAAGATCATGGTCCTCTGGCACGGCCTTCAAAGCTCTCTCCGCAGCCGTTTTGGCCTCGACTAAACGAAATCGAGCGAGGCATACCCGGCTCAGTTGGAACAAGGCCCAAGGAAGGTCCGGGGCACCAACAAGGGCTTCACGGAAACGCAGCCGCGCTTTTCTCAGCTCCCTGCTCAGGCATTCCATCACACCCAGCCCGTAGAGGACGACAGGCGATCCGGGATGTCGCACGAGGAGTTGCCCGAGGCGCAACCGCGCGCGTTTCTGAGCTGTTTCGGTGCCCTCCTCGGCCCTCTCAACAAGACTGTTGACCTCATCCACCAGCCAAACCTCGTCGACATGGCCGAGGTAGATATCGGCAACTGTCGGATCTGCCGGGAGAATATAATGGTAGCCATCGCGTCCGCATTTGAGAGAAAGAAGGCGAAGAATTCGGGTGACCTCTTCTTCCGAATCGTTGGAGCTCGGCACATAGAGGGGTTTTCCGCGTTCACCGAAGACAAACGAATCCGAACAATCCGCCGCATTCGCTCCACCAAACACGCGCGTCGCCTTTTTGTAGTCACGCGCGGGCGCGAAACCAAGCTGCCGCGCATAGGCCACCGCTTCCTCAATCAGTTTCCGGCCCCAGGCAACGCTTTTTTCCACAACGGGTTCGGCTTTTTCCAAGCGCTCCTTGTACTCACGCAGTTCGTTGGCATCCATTTCATCATACATGGCATCGCGCACACCCAGGCAGCCCATATCGATCTTGAAGGCCCCGACCTCAAATCGGTCCGCTCCTTTCCGCCGGACAATAATAACCGCGCCCATTTGTCCCTCCGGACGTCCATTCGCAATCGCTGCGGAACACCACGTGAAGTGTTTTGAAGGCAGAAGCATCCTTGTAACAGGAGAGAAACGGTGAGATGGCCTCAATCGAAATCTGCGCCAAGGTCGTCGGCGATCCAGTTGGGAGCGCACACCCGTGGGAACGGAAACCTTCGTAAAACCCGAACGACCATCCGGAACAGAAAAGGAGCCGCGGGTTGACTCGATAGATTCCAGTCGGAGTGGGCTGTCTTCAGTGTCGTTTCACCGCTGCCGCAATATTCGTGAAAGCCGTCCCGTCGTTCTCCATCAGCGGGTTGGCTTTCCTTCCCTTCCGAAAGCCCAGCCAACCATTGGGCGCACAGAAGCTCTCCACCCACGCAACCGACCCCACCACCCAGCCCTCGCTGAAAGCACGGATATTCGAAAGAAGCCCCGATCTCTCGGGTAAAGCGGTCGATTGCCCGCCTTCGCTCTTGGCAGCTTCGGAAGGCTTCCGATCTTCCCCTCGAGGTCGCGTTTCCGGCCCCATCCGACTGCACAGCCGCGCACGATAGCGCTCATGCCATTTAGTCGTCCAAGTCATCTTGCCCTCGATCCGGGCGATCCCCCGCCGCGCGGCCCTGCCACCCGTGCAGGCCTCCCCAAAACCACTGAAAACATAGGCCCCCGCGTCCTCCACCAGCCCCGCCCGCACCGGGTTCAAATCGATATACGCCGCCACCATCCTTTGCGCCGCCGTATCTGCCTCCACGATGACACTGCGGAAACGCTCCGCCCAGAACGTCCCCACCGTTCCGTGCTTCTGATTAT